>NZ_JBTJEP020000015.1:0-86851 GCF_054456635.2 Leucobacter faecis | reverse complement strand
TCGAGGGGGTTGTAGTCTTCGTCGACGGTGACGTATACGACGCCGGCGTTGCAGCGCTGCTTGGCGACGACCGCGTCAGAAGTGATGGTGAGCCCGTCTTCGTACCAGGCGACCACCCCGACCGGGTCGACCGGAGCCGCAGAAGCGGCCGGGCTGCCAGATGCGGCGGGAGTCGCCTGCGATGCCGGTTGGCCCGGAGCCTGTGTGGCTGTGGCCTGGGTGCCTGCTGTCTGCGTGCCTGTAGCTTGCTGCGCCTCGGGGGTGGTGCCACGGGCCGTCTGCCGGGCGGCCTTCTTCCCGGCCTTGGCGGCTTTCGCGGCTGCCTCGGCGGCGCGGGCCTCGGCCTGCTCGGCGAGGTACTCGGCCCGGTTCACAACCTGTACCACCCGCACGCCCACCTGCCGGGTGCCGAACACGGTCTGCTGCTCAGCGACCGCGCCCGACTGGAGCAGATCGATGAGCAGGTCGTGCGAGATCTGATGGTGGCTGCGCTCGTCTTGCACGAGTTCTTCGCCCGCGGCCTGCTCTGCCGGGTCGATGAAGCGGGGCCCGCCCCGTCGGGGGCGCAGCGCGCTCGCAAAGATCGCCCCGATCCATGCTCCCGCGTCGTCGTCGCAGGTGAGTCGGGCATGGAACTGCCCATTCGGGTCCGTCCACCACCTGAACGAGCGCGCCTCATACCGCTCGTTACGCCGCAGCGTCGCCCCCTCCGGGTCGAGGAGATCACGAATCGCGCGCGCGTGGCGGCGCAGCTCTTCCACCCGGGCATGCTGGGCCGCCTCGATCAGGTCGAGCCCGGCCTGCCACCACAGCACCAGCAGGGCCGCTTCACACCGGCCCCCACAGTCGCCATCGTCAAAGAAATCTGCGTCTGTGGCCAGATCGGTGCTGACAGAGGTGCCGGTAGGGCTGCTCTGGGGGTGGGAAATTTGGAGGGCCGCGTACGCGGCCGTGTGGAACGCACACGCCGGCATCACCTGGGCGGTGCTGCCTGTCGCGGAGTCCGGCATTGCGGTGCCAGTCGCAGCGCCCGCAGTAGTACCTGCGGTGTGTGCGTCTGATGCGGGAGCACGGGGCGGAGTGCCGAGGCCCTGCCTGATCGCATCGTTCTGCGGGTCGGTGAGCCGGTCACGCGACACGGCCCGGTCTAGCACCGTGTGCCACGGCACCGCCAACACCAGCACGGCCTCAGCCGCCGCAGCTTCCGCCGCCGCAGAAGCGGCAGCTTCAGCGTCCACACCGCCAGCACTGTCACCGCCAGCACCGTCACTGCTTTCACCGCCATCGATGTCTCCACCGCTGTCGCCGGCTTCGCGTGCGAGCCTCGCGAGTGCTGCACGCTGCTCGCGCGCCTCACGCTCCGCCGCCTCACCGGCGAGCATGCTCTGGCCCACCCGCACCTTGCGGGACGCTTCACCCCACGAACTCCCAGTGAGGTGCTGCATCATCTCGACACCCGTTTTGAAACCGCTCGCCTGCGCCACCCCGGGCTGCCCGGCACGTTTAGCCGACCGCGTTCCTACCACCCCAGCGCTCAGTACCTCCAGCTCAGAACACTTGCGCATCACCTGAGCCACGATCTTCGCGAAATCAGTCACCCCCTCGTCGGTGAGCGCGTTCACGACCGTACGCGCGTCAGAGCCAGGGCAGTCCGCCGGAAACAAAGCCTGCACGTGCGCCACGAGCTGCACGATCTCGTCACACTTCGCCTGCATCCCCAAACCGCCAGTGGCATCCGCCGTGGCGGTTTCAGCATCCTCGCCCGCAGCCTCAGTGAAGAGGCCCGCGAGGGGTTCTTCGTGCTGTGGTGAGGGTTTGGCTTCCATACCCTATTGTCTCACGGATCGTAGATTTATTCGAGTGAAGTTATCCACAGATTTGGTGTAATCACGCCAATTTTCGGTCGAAATTGGGGGCTGTGGACGACTCGATTTGTTGGCGCTGGACGCTGCGACTCGTTCCTCGCGCAGCATGACGGAAGGAGCGAAGCTCGCGCAACATGACGGAAGGGGCGAAGCTCACGCAGCATGACAAGACAGCGGCAGACAGAGGGCTCGCACCCTGCGCAGAGCCCACCTGCGCTATTCGACGAGCTTGCCGTCTACGGAGTCGTCGAGGTGTGACTCGGCGAGCGCCCTGAATGATTCGGGCGCCTCTGCAACTGGCTCGAACCACACCCCGCGTTCGGTGTCCCACAGCATGTTGCCACGCAGCGCGTCGCTTGCTGCCGGAAAGTCGGAGCGGTTGTGGCATCCTCGAGTCTCGCGACGCGCTAGTGCGCTCTCAAGCGTTGCGCGCGCGGCGAGCAGAGAACCCTTCAGGTCGTACGCGTGGGCCAGATCGTCGAAGCCCGCAATGTCAGGATGCACGGCGACGCGTGCGGCGCGCTCATCGAGTTCAGCAAGCTTTTCGAGCCCCTCGACAAGCCCAGCCTCGTCGCGCACGACGCCCGCATGCGCCGTCATCAAATCGCGCACCGCACGCTGCAAGAGCCGCGGGCTCTCTGAGTGCGCCCCCAGCCCCGATCCGGCGCCCGAACCTTCGAACCCCAGCAGGCCTCGCATCTCCTCGCGCGCCTCAGAGACCGCGTCGCGGTCGCGCCGCACCGAGGTGAGCCCCGTGACATACTCGGCCGCGTCGGCACCGGTGATGCGACCATATACGAGCAGCTCAATGAGCGAGTTACCGCCGAGCCGGTTCGCACCGTGCAGCCCGCTCGAGGCTTCACCGATGGCGTAGAGCCCCGCGACGCCGGTGCCGTGGTCTTCAGGCCGCACCCACACGCCGCCCATCGAATAGTGCGCGGTGGGCGCGATCTCGATGGGCTGTTCGGTGATGTCGAGCATCTGGAGGTCGATGAGCGTGCGATACACGCGCGGCAGCTTCTCAAAGATCACGTCGCGCGGCAGGTGCGAGACGTCGAGCAGCACGCCACCGCTCTCGGTGCCGCGCCCCTCGGCAATCTCGGTGTAGCTCGCAAGCGCCACCCGGTCACGGGTCGACAGTTCCATGCGCTCGGGGTCATACTTCTGCATGAACCGCTCCCCCAGCGCATTACGCAGCACGCCTCCCTCACCGCGCGCCGCCTCAGACACGAGCGTGCCCGCGGCATCGCTCGGTTCGAGTAGGCCAGAAGGGTGAAATTGCACCAGCTCTGCGTCGCGAATTTTGGCTCCCGCGAGTGCGGCGAGACGAAAGGAGTCACCCGTGTTCTCGTCTCGGCGCGATGAAGTGTTGCGCCAAATGCGCGTGTGCCCGCCCGCCGCCAGAATCACAGCGTCGGCGTGGATCACGACGGGTGTGCCGTCAACGATGTCGAATCCATAGGCGCCAAAGATGCGCCCGCCCGCTTCGAGTAACCGCGTGATGTACACGGTGTCGATGATGGGCACCTGCAGCTCGCGGGCACGCCGCAGCAGCGTGCGCTGAATCTCAAGACCGGTGTAATCCCCCGCGTACGCGGTACGCCGGTACGTGTGCGCGCCAAAGAAACGCTGACTAATGCGCCCGTCACGCTCCCGCGCGAACGGCATGCCCCAGCGCTCGAGATCTTCGATGCCCTGGGCTGCTCCGCGCGCAACGACCTCGACGATCGCCGGATCAGCGAGAAAGTATGACTCGCGCAGCGTGTCTGCGGCGTGCTGCTGCCAGGAGTCCTCGGGGTCCATCGTGCCCAGAGCCGCGTTGATGCCCCCTGCGGCGAGTGTGGTGTGGGCATCATGAGCGCGACGCTTGCCGACGGCGAGCACCTGCATACCGCGCTGGGCGAGTTCGATCGAGGCACGCAGGCCAGCGCCGCCCGTGCCTATGACGAGTACGTTTGCGGCGAGGTGTCGTTCGCCCTGGGCGGTAGAAGTGGTGAATGTTGTGTGCATAGCTTCCACGCTAAAAGCACGCTAGCGATAACTCCAATGAATAGATTTCATGCTTTCAATACGGTTAGGCTATCGTCATGAATTTGGATCAACTGCGTAGCTTTATCGAGGTCGCGTCGCTCGGCCACTTCACTCGCGCAGCCGAGCAGCTCCACCTCACCCAGCCCTCGCTGAGCCGGCAGATCGCCGGGCTCGAACGCGACCTCGGCGTTGACCTCTTTCACCGGGCCCGCGGCAATATTGCGTTGACGGCCGCCGGGGAACGCCTGCTTCCCCTTGCCCGCCGCATGCTCGCCGATGCCGACACTGCGCGCACCGAAATGGCCGAGCTCGCGGGCCTTCGGGCGGGGCGCGTGCGGCTCGGTGCGACACCCACCCTGTGCACGAGCCTCGTGGCGGAGGCGCTCGTCGGCTTTCACGCACGATACCCGGGCATTGACGTTGAACTTACCGAACGAGGATCGCGCACCCTCATCAGTACGCTGGCAGAGGGCGGGCTAGACCTGGCGCTCATTGTCGACACCGATGCGGCCCCCACTGCTGCCGTCGCGATGCTCGACCGATCACCCCTGATCACAGAAAAACTCGTGGTCGTCTCGTCGAAGCGATCACCGGCAGCCTCCGCCCCGGTCACCCTCCAAGAGTTGGCGCGCATGCCGCAGGTCATGTTTCCTGACAATTACGATCTACACGCAACCCTGTCACGCGCGTTCACCGTGGCCGCGCTCACCCCTGTCGCAGCCGTAAGCGGGGCTGAAATGGACGCGTCTTTGAGGTTTGTCGAACGCGGTCTTGGGGTCGCCGTGGTACCGGCTATGGTGGCGCTCGATCGGCCGTTGCTCCACGCGCGACCTCTCGCGGAGCCCGCGCTCTCACGCACGGTGAGCCTCGCGCATCGCGCTGACATGACGCTCACGCACGCGGGCGTCGCCATGCGCGACGCCCTCGTAGCTACGGCATCACATCAGCTTCGTCGACTCGAGAGCCCGCGTCAGGTCGTTGTTGATCTTGAGCACCGGGATCCGGAGCACCAAGCCGATGAGCAGCGTAGGGACTAAGAACAGCGCGAGCATGCCGATGTCTTGCCAGTAGTCCCCCTCGTATATACCGGCAATGGCCGCGCGCACCGCGTTTGTCGCGTGGCTCACCGGCAGCCACGGGCTAATGTTTTGGAACCACTGCGGCAAGACCGCGAGCGGATACGCCCCGCCACCCGCTGAAATCTGCACGACCAGCAAGAACACCGCGAGCGCCTTACCTGCTTCACCGAACGACAGCACGAGCGTGTAGGTGATGAGCGAGAACACGAACGACATCACCCAACCAGCAAGTAAGAGCAGCAGCGGGTGCGCCGGCCGCACACCCACAAATCCCATCAGCCCGAGAAACAGCAGCGAGCTCTGGAAGAACGCGAGAACCGCGAAGATACCGTAGCGACCGAAGTACTCCTGCGTCTTCGTGAACGGAGTCGAGCTGGCGAGTGAGTTATAGACAACGACGGTGCGAATGAGTACCGAAAGCAGTAGCGCCCCCACCCAGAGCCCAAGCACCGTATAGAACGGCGCCATCTGCGCACCGAACGTGTCAACCTTAAAGACTGCGATGCGTTCAAGTCCCACTGGAGTGGTCAGTTCCCCCGCGAACAGTGAGGGTGAATTGCCAATCAAGCTCAAGACCTCTGAGAGGTCGCCGCTCACGGATGCTGCGTTCAGGGCGCTCGCGAGCTTGGTGAGCCGTTCAGAGACCTGCCGCAGATCTTTGGAGATGTCGGCCGTTGTCTTTTCTGCCTGCTCTAAGAACCCAAGAAGCGAGGTAGACCCGCCCGAAAGCGTCTCTGACGCCGATACCAGGTCGGAGCTAATCGCTTCGAAGCCCCCATTGACGAGTGTGAGCGAAGCACCCAGGTCGTCGAGCTTGGGACGCAGGTTCTCGTCGTAGGCTGTGTGCGCACTGTTCAACGCCGTGCGGGCATCGGTCGCAAGCTTGATCACTTCGTCTTGGGTGTCTCCCATGCCAGCAGCCGTGGTCTCGAGGTTTGCTGCCCCGTCTTCGAGACGTTTTTCTAGGAGTTGCTGCTTCTTAATCGCGTTGTCAAGGTGCGAGTCAACCTCACCCAGGGCGGTCTTCAGCGCCTGGTCAGAAGATGCGTCTGCCACCGCCTGCAAGTCCGTGCGCAGCTGCGTGTAGCTGGCGATCTGATTAGACACCTGCCCCGCGGCGGCGGTCAGCAGAGTAGCCGTGTCTTGCGCCTGCACCGCAAACGAGTCATCGAGCGCCGACAGCTCATCGATGAGAGTCTGGTAGCTCGCAGCCGTCGCCTCGAGCGCACCCGAGATCGACGTATTTGCGGTTCCCAGCACTGCCTGGAGCGACTGCGCGGCAGAAGCTCCCGTCCCAATGACACCAGAAGCGTCAGTTACCGCCTGCACTGACGCGTCGGCCAGGGACGCCGCGCTCGACACCAGGGACTGACTGGTGCCGATGAGCCCGCTAAAGAGTTCCAGTGTGTCGGCGCTTGATGCGAACGCGTTCGCTGCGGCTGTCGTGCTCGTTTCCAGGCGTCCCAGCGCTGCACGAGACTGCTCGGAATCGGCCTCTTTCGCCAACGAGGTGATGAGCGCAAGGCCCACCTCGTTCAGCGTCTTGGTGAAGGTTTGATTGATGGTCGTCGAGACCTCGGTCGCTGCCTCGTTCGTAATCTCAGGGGCGAGCGCATTCTCCTTCTCATTGGAGTAGTAGAGAATTTTCGCGGGCTCGGCTCCCGGCGATAAGAAGGTCATCATGTCGCGACTAAAGCTCGGTGGCAGCACGAGCGTGGCGTAGTAGTCGCCGGCCTTCGTGCCCTCAATCGCTTCTTCCTCAGAAGCAAACACCCAGTTCAGGTCGTTGTTTGCCCGCAGGTTCGCGATGACCTGGTCGCCCACGTTGACCCGCATGGGAAAGAGTTCGCTTTCATACCCCTCGTCTGCGTTCGCGACCGCCACTTTGAGGTTCTTGACGTTTGAAAACGGGTCCCAGCTCGAAAGCACGTTGAACCAGCCAAAGAATGACGGCAGCACAACGACACCAAACAAGACAACAATGGCAATGGCGTTGCGTCGCACGTGGCGCGCATCATTACGGAAGATCCGGGCAATGTTCTTCATCGGAGTTATACCCGGTCTTTCAGATTGTCGAGCACCGCGTTCGAGTGTGTGGCCCGCTCTTCGGCTGCCAGCTCTGACTGCAGTGCGGGCTCGCCCAGTTCAGTCATCTCCGTGCCAAACGTAATGTTTTGCTTAATGTACTCGAGCGCCACGACCAGCCCGATCACGAGCAAGCAGAGCACGCCCCAGAGCGCGAGCACCGTCGCCTTCGCATCTGGCACGAGCCAAGACACACACGCGAGCACAGCGGTGCTGACGACCGCAATGATCAACGTCAAACGCAGGATCGTGAGGTGGTGAGCGTCGAACCAGGTAGATTGCCTTGCGAGCTTCGCGCGAAACGCATCACGGTTGGTCAGCGCCTGCACAATTTGAGTCACCCGCCGGCGCGATCCCAGCACCTGCACGTTCTCACTGACAAACAGATCGGTGTCGCTGAGTTTGGTGTTGAACAGTCGAGAAAAATTGCCCAGACGCTGCCTGAAGAACAGCCCCAGTGCGAACGACAAGCCCGCGAACAGCGCAAGCACCGCGACAAACTTCCAGTAGTTCAAGCCATAAAAACCGCCAATGGTCTCACGCAGCGCATCGATCCCGTAGGTGAACGGGAAGAAAGGAAAGAGCGCCCTGAAGAAGCCCGGCATCATCTCGATCGGGTAGATTCCTGATGCGCCGGGGATCTGCATGATCACCAGCAAGATGATCACTCCCTTACCGACGTACCCGAATGACACGGCGAGCGCATAGATCAACGCCATATACACGAACCCAATGAACACGCTCGTCGCGACAAACGCGACCGCGTTGGCCGTCTGTACCCCGATCACGAGGTTGCCGATGCTCACCAGCAGTGCCTGGAAAAAGTTGATCACCGCCAGCAGCATCCAGCGGCCAAAATAGGCCTGTCGCACCGTCAAGTTCTTGATGCCGTCGGTGTCGACCTCTTGTTTCAACAGCACCACGAGCACAAACGCCGCGATCCACAGTGACAGGTTGGTGAACAGAGGTGCCATTGCCGAGCCGTAGGCGGGCACCGGGAAGACGATCTTCTCTTGGACCTTCACGGGCGCCGCCATGAAATCAGCGATCTTGGTGGGATCGAGACCGCTCAGCGCTTCCACTTTTTTCATCAGGTCGGCCGCGCTCAGAGCGCTCACGTCAGTGCGCACGTTCAACAGGCTCTCTTCGACTCCCTCCAGGTTAGAGTCGAGTGACTTCCCAGCGGTACGGGCGTCTTCGAGTTCACCCTCAAAGGCGTCGAGCAGGTTGACCGCCTCGGTGACGAGAAGCTTTTGCGAGTTCAGTGCCGACGAGAACCCCCCGGCGCTCGCCGACAGCGCACTCACGGCTCGGTTGATCTCGGGCAGAGTGGTGGAGAGCACCGTGCTGACGGCTTCGGCGGAAGTAGCCGTCGCGGTGGTAGCGTCATTGACCGCATCGGCCGAAGCTTGAATATTGTCGGCCACCGTGCCCACATCGGCGTTGAGCGTTTCCAGCTGAGTAATCAGGTTGGTGGTTTCCACCTGCTTGCTACCGAGGTTCGTAATGACGGTTTCAAGCTGGTCCCGCACGGGATCCCCCGCGGGCAAACCGTCTTTCACCTGCGTCAAATTCGCGATGGCCTGCCCCGTGGCCTCGTTGAGCGCGGCCGCGTCAGTCAGGGCAGTCGCAACCTCGACGTTCGCTTTACTCGCGCCCGCGGCCAGCGCCGTGAGCTTCGTGTTGAGTTTCGACGAGATTTGCACCAACTGCGCTGACCCCGCGGTGTAGGCCTGGGTGACCGCATCGGTGAAAGTGACAAGCCCGGCTTGAACGTCTGCGACGATCGTCTGCGCATCTTCGATCGCGGTTTGTACATCGTCAATCGCGGTCTCGATGCGGGTGAAGGCGTCACGCGCATCACCGAGCGCTACTTCGCCGCTCGACAGGCTCTCGCCCGCATCGGTGAGCCCCTTACGCGCGTCGGTAATTTGCTTCGTGATGTCGCCCAGCACGTCGATCGATGTGTCACGAGCTTTCACCAGACGATTACCCGCCGCATCGCCCGTCTGCTCAAGTTTTTGTGCGATCGTTTCAGACACCGTCGACACAAACGTGGAGTTGATCTGGGTCTCGAGTGTCGTCGCCCCCACGTCCGTAATCTTCGGCGCGATCGCGTTGGCTTTTTCGTTCACATAGTATTCGAGCTTCGGGCGCACGAAGTCGTCTGTCGTGAGGCTCAAAATATCGGTGCTGAAGGTCGCTGGGATCACGACCGTCGCATAGACCTCACCCGACTTGACCGCCGTCATTGCGCGGTCTTTGTCCCAGAACTTCCAACCTAACTGGTCGTTTTCTTTGAGCTGCGCCACTACCTGGCTGCCGACGTTGAGCTCGCCCGTGAGGTCGGAGCTCCCCCCCTTGTCAAGGTTGACAACTGCAACGTTGATCTCTTTGGTGTTCGAGTAGGGATCCCAAAACGCGACAATGTTGAACCAGGCATAAAGCGAGGGAATCACAATGATGCCGATCAGGATGATCACCGCCTGCGGTACACGAAGAATTCGCTTAAGATCCCGCCCGGTCACCCGAAAAGCATTGCGCATGAGCCCCCACTTCACTGTCTAGGCACAGCCTAGTACGAAGTCGGGGCTAGTCGAGCAGTTCTGAAAGCTCCAACCACCGTTCTTCAAGCTTTTCTACCGAGATTTCGAGTGCCGTCACCTTCGCCATCTGGGCGTTCAGCAGCTCGTAGTCTCCCTGATCAAGATTTGCGAGGCCCTCGCGCAGCTTCGTCGCTTCCTGCTGCAGCTTCGAGATCTTGCGTTCGGTTGCAGCCAGCTCCTTCTGCGCGCTGCGGCGCTCGGCTCCGGCGAGTTGGGGTTTGGATTCTGCGAGTCGCTCCGCTCCCGCAGAATGACCAGAGGAAGAGCCACCCGCAGAATGACCGGAAGAGGTGGTTCCTGCCGACTTGCTCGAGGAGCCCGCCCCTGAGCCGGCTGTTCCGGATCCCGATGCCGCAGCGTCCTGCGCTGCACGCAGCTCAAGATACTGGTCAATACCGCCGGGCAGGTGACGCAGTTTGCGATCGAGAATCGCGTACTGTTGATCGGTGACGCGCTCAAGGAAATAGCGGTCGTGTGACACGACGAGCAACGTACCGGGCCATGAATCGAGCAGATCTTCCATCGCCGCGAGAATGTCGGTGTCGAGGTCGTTCGTCGGCTCGTCCAGAATGAGCACGTTCGGCTGCTCAAGCAGAATCAACAGCAATTGCAGGCGACGCTTCTGGCCGCCCGAAAGATCCTTTACGGGAGTTGACAGCTGCGCGCTCGTGAAGCCCATCTGTTCGAGGAGCTGCCCGGGCGTGAGCTCCTGCGCTTTTGATCCGGAGCCGACCGTGAAGCTCGATCGCAGGCGACCAATCACGACCCGCACCGGCTCGTTCAGGTGCTCTTCGAGCTCATCAAGACGCTGGGTGAGAGTGGCGACCTGAACGGTCTTGCCGCGCTTCACCGTGCCAGAAGTGGGTTCGACGGTGCCCGAGATGAGCCCCAACAGCGTCGACTTGCCGGCGCCGTTGACGCCGAGGATACCGGTGCGTTCGCCTGGAGCAAGGCGCCATTCGACGTCTTCAATGATCGTGCGGTCGCCATAGGCGACGCCAGCATCAAGCAAGTTCACGACTTCCTTGCCCAGTCGCGTCACTGCCATCGACTGGAGCTGCACCTTGTTGCGAATCTCGGGCACGTCGGCGATGAGCTCGTTGGCCGCTTCGATGCGAAACTTGGGTTTCGCGGTGCGGGCGGGGGCGCCACGCCGCAGCCAGGCGAGCTCTTTCTTCGCGAGGTTCTGGCGCTTCTGCTCAATCGTGGCGGCCTGACGGTCGCGCTCCACGCGCTGCAGAATGTAGGCGGCGTAACCGCCCTCAAAGGCCTCGACGATGCGGTCGTGCACCTCCCATGTCATCGTGCAGACCTCATCGAGGAACCAACGGTCGTGGGTGACGACGAGCAGCGCACCCTGCCCCGCGGGCCAACGGCGCTTCAAATGCGCCGCGAGCCAGGCAATCCCTTCGACGTCGAGATGGTTGGTGGGCTCATCGAGAAACACAATGTCGTGGTCGCCCACGAGAACGCGGGCGAGCGCGACACGGCGACGCTGGCCGCCCGAGAGCCCCTCAATAGGGGCCTCCCAGCCCAGGTCAGACACGAGGCCCTCAATCACCTCGCGAATCTTCCAGTCGCCGGCCCACTCGTACTCGGGGCGATCACCGACGATCGCGTTGCCGACAGTCTCGCCGGGGGCGAAAACATCGGCCTGATCGAGCACTCCAATGGTGGTGCCACCGCGCATCGTCACTTGCCCGCTGTCTGGTTCACGCCGACGGGCGAGCATCATCAGCAGACTGGACTTACCGTCGCCGTTTCGACCTACGATGCCGATGCGGTCTCCCTCAGAGACGCCGAGCGTCACCGAGTCGAACACGGTCTTCGTGGGAACTTCAAGGTGTAGGGCCTCGGCCCCCAGTAGATGTGCCATAACTGGTTAAGCTTAGTTCACGCAGATCACATTCGACTGCATGACTGAAGCCGCCTGTGCAAGCCACAGCAGAGCTGTGGCACAGTGTATTCATGGCTGAGAAAGACCTCGATCGTTCCGCTCCCGGGCAAGGGCCCAGCCGGCGCGGCTTTTTAAAGACCGGTGGCGCGCTCGCTGCCGGGTTGGCGGTGGGCGGCGCCGGCACAGCAGCGGGCATCGGCCTGGCTCGCCAAGCGAGTGATGCGGGCAACCCTTACATTCCTGAAGAGTTCGCCGTCCCAAAACCGCGCAGGGACCCGGGATTCGACCACCTCGTCGTCGTGATGGGAGAGAATCGCTCGTTCGACAACCTGCTCGGTTATCTCTATACGCCCGCGAATCCGCCGCGCGACCGCAAGTTCGCGGGGCTCGCATACGGAAAGCATGAGAATCCGGCCGCCGATGGAACCCTCGTCGCGGCCCATGCATATCGCGGTGCCACTGACCACATTATGGGGCAGCCCAACCCCGATCCCGGCGAGGAATACCCGCACGTCAATACGCAGCTCTTCGGCCGGATCGACGACCACAATCGTGGCAAAGCGGTCGCTGCGATGGCACCGCCCTATAACGCTCCCAGCCGGGGCGCAGCACCCACCATGGACGGCTTCGTGCTCGATTACGAAACCGATTTCGAGCAGCAGGAGGGCCGCAAACCCACGACTGCAGAGCGTGACCAGATCATGGGTGCATTCACTCCAGGGATGCTGCCCGTGCTCTCAACGCTCGCTCGTGAGTTCGGCGTGTTTGACCGCTGGTTCTGCGCGGTACCCAGCCAGACATTTTGCAACCGCAGTTTCTTTCACGCGAGCACATCGCACGGTTTCGTTACTAATCAGCACAACGGCGGTTACAAAAAATGGCTCGACGCAGCCCCCACGCCTACGGTATTCAACAGGCTTGAAGAGGCGGGGCGCTCATGGCGCATCTACTTCGACAAACTGCAGCTCATCTCGTTTACCGGCGTGCTGCATGCTTCAGTGCTCGAACAATATTGGAACACCGAACACTTTGCGACCATGGAGCAGTTTCACGAAGACGTCACAAACGGCACCCTCCCCGACTACGCCTTCATCGAGCCCCGAATGATCTACAACCACAACGACTTTCATCCCCCCGTCGGGCGACCACACGAGAGTGACCTCGGCTCAGAAGACATTTGGAACGGCGCTGTGTCTGACGTGCGCGCCGGCGAGGCACTCATCCACGAGATCTACACGGCGGTACGAGGCAGCATGTCTCGCACGGGATCCAACTATCTCAACACCGCCATGCTCATAACGTTTGATGAGCACGGCGGTACGTACGACCATGTTGCACCGCCCGAGGCCACTCCGCCGAACAACGACGGCCCCGGTGAGATGTCATTCGCTTTTGACCGGTTGGGTTGTCGAGTACCCGCAATCCTCGTGTCGGCGCACGTCGAGCGCGGGAGCGTGTTTCGCAAGGAAATGCATCACGGATCTCTCGCGGCGACACTGGCCGAGCGTTTTCAGTTCAAACCACTCACCAGGCGAGACGCCACTGCGCCGAACATAGCCCATGCTTTGTCGCGTAAGACGGCCCGACATGTGGCCGACTGGCCACAGACCCTCCCCGCATACGTGCCGCCGAACCCCGAGGCAGCCGAGCACCCCGCACGAGCCCACCCAGAACGGCCCCTCAGCCCTCCGGCGAAAGGACTTATCGGCCTCGTCGTCGAAAAATACGGCACGGCTGAGGAGAAGGCGAACCCGCCCGAAACGTTTGGTGCGGCCTACGCAATGCTCACCAAATACGGTACGGGGCTTTTCGGCGTGAGTGGGGGTTAAACGCTGCAGCAGCCCCCACCGCAGCAGCCGCCAGCGGCTTCGCCACTCTCCTCCCCCAACAGGTTGAGAATCTCGCGGGCCTCTGCGTCGGCGAACGCGGCGGCGCCCGCAATGCTGGCGGCCGAGTTGAGGTTGGGGGCGGCCTGCTCGGTGTTCTGGTCTGCCGCAGTGCCGGGGGTGTTCTGTGTCATCGGGTGTTCCTCTTTCAGAAAGATCAATTGTTGCTCGGTCTGCGCGGGCTACTCGGGCTACTCGGGCTACTCGGGCAGCGCGGTCTATTCGGCTGGCGCCGTTTGTGGGGTTTGCTCGTTCTTAGCCTCAAGCTCGAGTACCTGCGCGAACGCCCCTTCGAAGGCGTCAGCCTGCTGCGCACCTGAAATACCGTACTTGCCCTGCAGCAAGAAAAACGGCACCCCCTGCACCCCGAGCATACGAGCACGCGTAATGTCGGCGTCTACCTTCTCACCGTAGGCCTCGTCTGCGAGTGCCGCGCGCACCTCATCGGCGTCGAGCCCGGCTTCGCTGCCCAGTCGCACCAGCGTGTCAATGTCTGACAGGTCAGCGCTCTGCGCGAAGTATGCCTCGAACAAGCGCTCCTGCGCTGCTGGCTGAACGCCCCGTTCGAGCGCAAGATGCAGCATGCGGTGTGCCCTGCGTGTGTTCGCGTGTTTCACGTCGTCAAATTTGAACGTTAAGCCTTCACCAGCCGCGAGCTCAGTCATCTGTGCGAGCATCTGCTTCACCTGCTCGGCGGGCATTCCCTTGTGCTTGACGAGAAAGTCCACTTCACTGCCCGCGTAGTCGACGGGAGTGTCGGGAGCCAGCTCGAAGCTGTGGCTCGTCACGTCGAAGTTCACCTCGGGGTGACGGAGCTGAAAGGCGGCAGCCCCCGCCTCAAACCGGTGTTTACCGATGTAGCACCACGGGCAGGCAATGTCAGACCAAATTTCTACGCGTATCGTTTTCGTCACACCGGGTGCAGCGCGGCCAAGGCCGCGTTTATTCCCGTGCAGCTTCGAGCTCCCGTATGCGTTCGAGCGCGGCTTCAAAACCACCCTCGTCAATCGCACCGCGAATCTCGTACGTCGCGTTGAACAGAAAGTACGGCACGCCCGTCACCCCGAGCATCTGCGCGCGACGCCACTGCTGCGTAATCGCGGCATCCCAAGCTTCGTCGCGCGCCGCGGCCTCTGCCTGCACACGATCAAGCCCGGCTGCGGCCGCTATCTGGCCGAGCACATCGGCCGAAGCAAGGTCTCGGTGCTCGGCAAAGTACGCCGTAAACAGCCTCTCAAGAAACGCCTCGCCCGCACCGTGGGCCGAGGCATACTGAAACACTCGATGTGCAGGCCGAGTATTCACTAGCTGCAGCCCATCGAACGAGAGCGCAATCCCGTCGTTCGACGCCAGTTTCTCAAGCACCGCGGGCGTGCGCCGCGCCTGTTCAATGGGCACGCCCTCAAATTCGTGCAGGTACTCGGCTTCACCGCCTGCATACCGCTCTGGCATGTTGGGCGCGAGATAGAAACTGCGGTGCCGGATCGATACCTGCGCGCCCGGATACCTGGCTTGGAACCGGGTCACTGCGCGATCAAGACGCACCTTGCCGATGTAACACCACGGGCAACGCACATCGAACCACGCATCAACCGAAATACTGGGCACCGCAGCATCTTTGCTCATACCCGATATAACGGCCGGGCGTGTTGCACTATTCCGTGGGTCTCGGCGGGTGCGTTCAGCCCTCGATGACGCGGGCGCCGTGCACGGGGCCCGTCACGGTGAGTGCGCGCACCCCGGCACGCGTGAGCACACCGCGCAACTCTGATGCAGCCTGCGCGTCCTGGGCCAGGAATGCGACTGTCGGTCCCGATCCGGATACGATGCCGGCGAGCGCGCCGCGCGATTCGCCGAGCTCGAGCAGTTCCATCAGATCGGGGGCGAGCTTCAGAGCCGCCGTTTGTAGGTCGTTATGCATCGACTCTGCAAGAGAGTCGGCATCGCCGATGCGCACGGCTTGTAATACCGCCGTGTCAACCTTGACCAGGTCGGGCTGTGGCCCGAGGTCGCCCGCGTGTCGGTCTCGGTGCTGATCGAGCATGTCGTAGACGACGGGTGTGCTGAGGCCCGCGTCAGACAGCGCGAGCACCCAGTGAAACGTGCCCTTGGCGAGTGCTGGGCTCAGCTCATCCCCGCGCCCCGTACCGACGGCGGTGCCGCCCTCGAGCGCAAAGGGCACGTCGGCCCCGATCTCGGCCGCGAGTGGTAACAGGCCCGATCGACCAAGCCCGGTACCCCAGAGCTCGTCGCAGGCAAGCAGAGTGGCAGCAGCGTCAGCAGAGCCGCCTCCCATGCCGCCCGCGATGGGCACCCGCTTCAAAATGGTGAGCGATACCCCGCCCTCGTACTGCGTGTAGGCAGCGAGCATGCGCGCGGCACGCACCGCAAGGTTCGAGTCATCGGTCGGCAGCCCGGCCGTATCGATCGGACCCGAGAAGCGCACCGTGAATTCGTCGCTGTGTTCTGCCGTCACTTCTTCGCACAGCGACACCGCTTGGTACAGCGAGGCAACGTCGTGATACCCGTCGGCCTGCAGCGCCCCTACGCGAAAGAACACGTTGATCTTGCCAGGCGCCTTTACCGTGACTGATCGCTTTCGAACCTCTCCCATAGCTACACGCTAGCGCACTCTGGAGGCCACAAATGACACGGCCGCCTGCGGTGTGCAGTACTGCGCCCCGCAGGCGGCCGTGTATGGCCTATGCCCGGTTACAAACGCGACGCGCGAGTTTTACGCATGCGGTGTGCCACGAGCAGCACTGCTCCTGCGACGGCAGCTACAAGTCCCGCCGCCAGCAGCATAAAGTTGCTCGTTGCTCCCGTAGCGACGAGCTGATCGTCGCCCATCGCTGGCTTGTCGGCAGCCCCCTGCTGGTCGCCGTTAGGCGCGTCCGTGTCAGAGTTACCGGTGCCTGGCTTGCCCGGCTTCTCGGGATCCGGGTTCCCCGTGCCCGGCTTCTCTATCACTGGTGCGCGCACGAGTTCCAGTGTCGATGCGTCGGCCTCGGACGCTACCTCGATAAGACCGTTAGTGGCGAGCGCCTGCACGGCAGGATACGTGAAGCTGTCTTCGACGAGAAGCGTGTCGTCAAGCACAACGGCGTCGTGCTCAGCGGTCAACGATTCGCCGGGAGCGAGGGAAGCTGCGCCCGATCGTGCCGCCTGTGTAGCGATGAGCTGCACGTCGTCGACGCGCACGTTCCCGGCGTTCGTGATCGCTGTCGCGAACCGCAGCTCGTCGCCCACCGACGCGTAGCCGTCACCGTCATTATCAACCAGCTTGCCCGTGGTCACGAGGCTTAGCGCCGGTGCACGCTTGACCAGGTCAACCTCGTCGCCCGTCACATCGAGCTGCAGCGTCGTCTGCCCGCCTGCGCTCATCTCCCACGTGGTGAGCGGCAAGAAGAATCCACGCTCCGCCTCTTCGCTTGTCACTTCGTGGAGCGGCGTTGCGCAGGGGTACGACTGGCCCGCGTTCAGCACGCTGTATCGACAGTTGCCAGCCCCGTCTGCGGGCACAAACGGTTTAAAGTTGCCGGCGGTAGGCACGACCGCTGCGGTCACCGATGAGGTGTTGGTGACCGTAAATTGGTAAGGCACTTGGTCGCCTGCCACATACGGGTTCGCGGCGAGGTCTCGGCCTGCGTCGTTACGCTCGCCTGACACCTCAAGGCTGAGAGCACCGTCGGCGAGCGGCACAGTAGCGCCGGTGAAGGGCACCGAGATGTCGGCCGCGTCGCCCTCGAGATCTGCCAGGGTGAAGGCGAAGTTTGGCGTGAAGCTACCGCGCTCAATGTCTGCTTCGGTGAGCGTCACCTTCGGCGTGCCGCAGTTATACGCCGCCCCCGCTCCAAGCCGCTGGAAGCGGCATGCGGTCGGCGCAAAGCCTGTCGTAAAGTTCGCTTCGCCGGGCGTCGCCGTCGTCTGAACGTTTGACGTGCTCGTCACTCGCACCGTGAAGCTCAGCGTGTCGCCCGCAGCATACGGGTTCTCGGCGAGATTGCGGGCGGGCGAGGTATTGGTGAGTTCGTACTTCAGGCCGAGAGTCGACTGGCGCGGCAGTTCAGCCTTCACTGCAGCCTGGCTCAGGCGACCGTCGGCCGCGGTAAACATGGCCGTGAGGTGCTGGGTATTACGCGCTTCTGCGGGTGCGGTCACGGAGACCGGCACCTCCACCGATTCACCGGGGGCGAGGGCTGTCACAGTGCCATCGCTCGCAAAGGTCCAGCCCGCCTGATCGGCGAAGCTGACGATGCCTGTAAGGGGTTCTTGTTCCTGGTTCGTCACGGTCACCAGCACCTGGGTTTCGACGCCCGGTTCGAGGTTCGCGCTGCCCACGGCGAGCGGGGCACAGACGTAGTTCAACCACTCGTCGTCGAAGGTGCTGAAGGGCAGGTCACTCGTGTAGTTACGCTCCCAGAGCACTCCAAACTTGCCCTCGTCGATGCGAGTGACGGTGGAGTAGTGAAAGGAACTGCCGTTGGTGAGCTGTCGCAGCCCCGGCCACGTCTTACCGTCATCGCACGACACGCGTGCGGCGCCGTTCGCGCGTGCGGTCGTCGAATTCGAATTCGTGAACAGGAGCTTCTGCGCGTCAGCAGATCCCTCCGCAGCGTCGGGGTTCACTCGTGTAATGGCGCCGTTGTTCGTCGGGTCTGGCAGCTGTTCTTCACGCTGCACGGGGCCCCACGTTGCCCCGCCATCGTTCGAGTAAGCGACGAGCCTGCGGCCACCACCGCTACTGTCACGCGAGTTCATCATGAGCGTGCCGTCAGACAGTTCGACGACCTTGTTTTCGTCCATCGTCGTGCCTGTAGCGGCACCTCGCTGCCAGGTTTCACCGTGGTCATCGGAGTACACCGACCAGGCCTGAATCGGCTCGGAACCGTCAGCCTGGCGAATGCGGCCGGCATGCTGCTGCACGAGACGGCCCTTGTGCTCGCCGTACTTCAGCTGGATCCCCTCACCCGAAGTCGCGAAGTGGCTCTTCACATCGCCTTCTGCGGGTTGGTACTTGCCATCCACGACCGTGCCGTTTGACGTCTTGATGTCTTCGGTGATGATCTTCGGCTCGCTCCAGGTCTCACCGCCGTCGGCGGACTCGATGACCGCTGAGCCGATGACACTTCGATCCTCGGGGTCATTCCCGTACCCACTGCCGTGGAATCCCTGGTCAAGCGAGTACACAAACGAAGCGAAGAGTTTGCCCGCTTCGGCGTCGTAGATAAAACTAGGATCTGAGTAGCCGTACTTCTTTTGCGATGCGTCACCCACGTGGCCCTCGGCCGCGAGCTGGTACTCGCCCCAGGTCTTACCGTTATCGGTGGAGCGACGCACCATGATCGAGTTGGGGTTTGGCGCGTCGGCAGCGCTCCCCGGCCGCGCGTCCCAAGCCGCGACGACCACACCCTCGCCCAGGTATGCGAGCGCCGGAATACGGTAGAAGAACTGCTCGCTCGTGCGGTCGCCCGCGATGTTTTCAGAGGTGAATGTGCCGGGGCTAGCGGTCGGGTCGGTGAGGTAGGCGGGCAGGCTCTCGGCCTGCGCGGGGGCGGGCGCACCGAGCGGTGTCGCGACCAGGCCGCACGCGAGTGCAGCAGTGGCGGCGCCCGCCCAGATGCGTTTGAACGAGCGCTTCACGGGCACGCGCAGATGTGAACGATAGGGCAACGGTGCAACCTTTCAATAGACAACTGTGTCTGACGTAGGATGTCAGACATCTGAAGTTCGCACAAGAGAAGCGCTGGCCCGGCGTGCCTTTCGGCCGTCGGGCCAGCGCTTCGAAGCGCTACGCGGAAGTTACACGCGTGCAGCCGCCCGGGCGATCGCCAGGTAGTCGTCGATGCCCAGCTGCTCGGCACGCAGGGTCGGATCGATGCCCGCCACGCTCATCACTGACACGGCCTGCTCGAGCGTGCCCAACACGGGCTGCAGCGCCTGGCGCAGCATCTTGCGGCGCTGCGCAAAGGCTGCATTCACGAGCGCGAAAGTCGCCTCGCGCTCTGCTTCGCTGCCACGCGGCTCGGCTCGGCGTTCGTATCCCACTAGCACCGAGTCGACCCCCGGCACGGGCCAGAAGATACGCCGGCTTACCGTGCCTGCGATGCGCCACGGGCCGTACCACGCGGCCTTCGCGCTGGGTGCGCCATACTCCTTAGAGCCCGGCGCCGCCGCGATCCGGTACCCCACCTCGGCCTGCACCATAACGAGCCCAGCCCGCAGCTGGGGCATAAGCTCGAGAAAGTGCATCAGAATAGGCACGGACACGTTATACGGCAGGTTCGCCACGAGCACCTCGGGCGGCGCTGGCAGGGCCGCGAGCTGATCCGGAGTGATATCGAGCGCGTCGCTGCGCAGCACCCGCAGCCGCGGTGCCGCCTCATCGGCGAAGATTGCGGGCTGCATGGTGCGCGCGGTCGCTGGCAGCTCAGCAGCGAGCCGGTGATCAATCTCGACGGCCGTCACATCGGCCCCCACCTCGGTGATGCCGAGAGTGAGAGAGCCGAGGCCCGGGCCCACCTCAATGACGCGGTCGCCAGCCTGCACTCCCGCGAGCCGCACGATTTTGCGCACGGTGTTGGGGTCGATCACAAAGTTCTGACCGAGCTTCTTCGTGGGCGACACGTCGAGTCGTTCGGCAAGCTCGCGCACCTCGACGGGACCGAGCAGGGCGGGCCTATCTGCACTCATACTGCACCTTCTTCAGGGGTGTCGCTCCACGATCCGTAGACGCGTTCGGTGTTGGCCACGAGCCGGGCACACAGCTCTTCCAGCGATTCTTCGAGCGTGTCGGCCATGCGCCGCACCGTGTGTGGCATGAGGTAGGGCGCGTTGGGGCGGCCTCGCAGCGGCTCCGGTGTCAAGAAGGGAGCATCGGTTTCAACGAGTACGAGCTCTGGCCGCGCCACCTGCAGTGCTTCGCGCAGCGCCGGGGCGTTCTTAAACGTCGAGGTCCCCGAGAACGACATGTACCAGCCGTGCTCGTTGCAGATGCGAGCAAGCTTCGCGTCACCCGAGAAGCAGTGAAACACAGTGCGCGCGGGTGCGCCTACGCGCAGCAGGGTCGCGACGACCTCATCGTGCGCGTCGCGGTCGTGAATCTGCAGCGCGATGCCGTTGGCTTGTGCAATCTCGATGTGGGTCTCAAACGCTTCGATCTGCGCCTCACGCCCGTCTTCGCCCGTGCGAAAAAAGTCGAGGCCGGTCTCACCAACGGCGCGCACACGCGGTTCGGCCGCGAGACGCGAGATCTCTGACAGGTGGGCGCTCAGCTTACCCTGCGCAAACAATTTGGGCGCTTCGTTGGGGTGCAGCGCGACGGCCGCGAGTACCCGCGGGTCACTCGCGGCAAGCTGCGCGCTCCACCGGCTCGTGTCGAGGTCGGTGCCCACCTGCACGACACCGCGCACGCCCGAACGCTCAGCAAGGTCGAGAGACTCGAGCGGCTCGAGGGTGTCGATGCCGTCCTCGATCTCAAGGTGCGTGTGGTTGTCGTAGACCGCGATGGGAAGCGGCTCGGGGAGCCCTGGGCGCTCGAGGTCGCGCGGGTCACGCGCGCCGGTAGACCGCTTGCGCAGCCCGCCCGCGGGCGCGTCGGGCCGCGAAGCTTCGCTCACTTGCCCGTCTCCTCCGTCTCAATGCGCGGAAACAGCACCGCGAGCGGATGCTGTTGGGTACCTGCGGGCAGGCGACCCCAGCGTCCCGCGTTCCGGATCGGCTGTGCGTCAAGCGCGCCGAGCGTTTCTTCAGCGCCCAGTGCAGCCCACAGCTTCACCGTTGCTTCGGGCAATACCGGCGAGAGCAGCTCGGCGAGCGCACGCAGCCCCTCGGTTGCAGTGTTCAGCACGGTCTGCAGACGCTCGGTGTTCGCAGGGTCTTTCGCGAGCGCCCACGGCGCCTGCTCGGTGATGTACCCGTTGAGCGCGTCAACGAGTTCCCAGACTGCTGCGATCGCCTCGTGAATCGCGAAGGTCTCGATCTTCTCGTCGGCGCGCTGCGCGGCACTCGCTGCGAGTTCGCGAATCGCGGCGTCGGCGGCGGTCTCGGTGCAAGCGGCGGGCACGCGACCCTCAAAGTACTTCGCGTTCATCGCGAGCACACGGCTTGCGAGGTTACCAAATCCGTTCGCGAGCTCAGCCTGGTACCTGGCCGAAAGGTCTTCCCAGCTGAACGAACCGTCGTGGCCAAACGAAATGGCACGCATGAAGTAGTACCGAAACGCGTCTGCGCCAAATGTGTCGGTGATCTCGTTCGGTGCAATGCCCGTGAGCTTCGACTTCGACATCTTCTCGCCACCCACGAGCAGCCAGCCGTGTGCGAACACGTGCTTGGGCACCTCAAGACCCGCGGCCATAAGCATCGCGGGCCAGATCACGGCGTGAAAACGCAGAATGTCTTTGCCGACGAGATGGCTGCCAGGCCAGTGCTGCGCGAACTTCTCGTCATCCTGGCCGTAACCGATCGCGGTGACGTAGTTGAGCAGCGCATCGAACCACACGTAGGTGACGTGCGCCGAGTCCCAGGGAATCGGAATGCCCCAGTCGAACGACGTGCGCGAGATCGACAGATCCTCGAGGCCCTGCTGCACAAACGCGACGACCTCGTTGCGGGCACTCGCGGGCTGCACGAAGTCGGGGCGCTCCTCGTAGAGTGCGAGCAGGCGCTCTTGAAACGCGCTCATCTTAAAGAAGTAGTTCTTCTCTTGCAGCAGCTCGAGCGGCTTCGAGTGGATCGAGCACACCTTTTCGCCCTCGAAGGCACCCTCGCCATCGACGATCTCGCTCTTGGGCTTGAACTCTTCACACCCCACACAGTAGAGGGCCTCAAACTCGCCGGCGTACACGTGCCCGTCATCGTGCAGCTTTTGCAGAAACTTGGCTACGCCATCTTCGTGACGCTTCTCAGTCGTACGAATGAAGTCGTCGTTTGAGATGTTGATCGTATCGAGCAGCGGCTTCCACGCCGACTCGACGAGTCGATCAGCCCACTCCTTGGGTGCCACGCCGTTTGCGGTGGCAGTGCGCAGAATCTTCTGGCCGTGCTCATCGGTGCCGGTGAGAAACCAGGTGTCGTCACCCGCCTGCCGATGCCACCGCGCGAGCACGTCTGCCGCCACCTCGGTGTAAGCGTGCCCAATATGGGGTGCGTCGTTCACATAGAAGATGGGCGTCGTGAGAAAAAACGAGGAGGGATTGGGCATGGGGACCATTCTATCTGGTGGTAACGACCGATCCCGCCCGTGTTACGCCAGGTTCACTAACTCTCGCCTTCGACCACGATCTCGGGCTCGTGGTGCACCGCAAAGTTCACGGAGTTCGCGATGAAGCAGTACGCCCGCGCGTCGGTGTGGGCGGCCCGCGCGGCCGCCACCATCGATGCGTGGGCGACCGTCACGCGCGGCCGCAGCGTGGCCGATTCAAACGCGCCCCCCAGACCAGACTGCTTCAGCACGCCCCTCGCGGCGTCGGTGTACGCGGTCACAATGACCCCGTCACGCACCGCCACGTGCAGGTACGACAGCATGTGGCACTGGGCAAGAGCCGAAAGCAGCAGCTCCTCGGGGTTCCAGCGCTCCTTGTTACCGTGAAAGGTCGCGTCTGCTGACCCTTCAAGTGGGGCCTTGTGCGGCGCATGGATCAGTTGCTCTCGCCCGTAGGCGCGGTATCCGCTCGTGCCTGTGCCGCGGTTACCCACCCACTCGACGGTGACCGTGTACTCGTGACGCTCTTTCATGCGGTCACTCTACCGCCCTGGTTTTGCGCCGGGCGCGAGGAGGCGCCCGGGCCCCCGCACGCCCGGCACGATCCGGCACGAACATCCAAGAGACGGGAGTAAGCTAGCGCGTATGAGCGAAGCCATCGTTACGCAGACCAGTATTCCCCAAGAGCGCCGACTCGTCACCGAGATCCCCGGCCCACGATCGAAGGAGCTGCACGCTCGCCGGCAGGCCGTCGTGCCGCCCGGGGTGCACAGCGTGCTGCCCGTCTACATCGACCGTGCTCACGAGTCGATCCTCGTTGACGTCGACGGTAACCAGATCATTGATGTGTGCGGCGGCATTGGCGTCATGACGGTCGGTCACACCGATGAGTCGGTTGTCGCGGCGGCCACCGAGCAGCTCGGCAAGGTCACGCACACGCTGTTCACGATGACTCCCTACGCCCCCTACGTCGAGGTGGCAGAGCACCTCGCAAAGGCCATCTCGAGCGATGAGCAGTACAAGACCCTGCTCATGAACTCGGGCGCCGAGGCCGTCGAGAACGGTGTCAAGATCGCACGCAAGCACACGGGCCGCCCCGGCGTCGCCGTGCTCGAGAACGCGTACCACGGTCGCACGATGCTCACCTCGTCAATGAACCACAAGGCGGCGCCCTATGCGGCCGGTTACGGCCCCCGCGCCGGCAACATCTACAAGGCTCCCGGTTCATACCCGCTGCACGACGGTCTCTCAGGCGCTGAGGCTGCCAAGCGCACCATCGCGTACCTCGAGAAGGTCGCTGGCGCCGAAGATCTCGCCTGCCTCGTCGTTGAGCCCATTCAGGGCGAGGGCGGCTTCATTGTGCCCGCCGACGGCTACCTGCCCGCGCTCGTCGAGTGGTGCCGCGCCAATGGCGTCGTCTTCATCGCCGACGAGGTCCAGGCAGGCATGGCCCGCACCGGCACGATGTTCTCGTACCAGCAGTTCGGCATTCAGCCCGACATCGTACTGACCGCCAAGGGCATCGCCGGTGGCCTCCCGCTGGCGGGCATCACGGGCCGCGCCGAGATCATGGACAAGTCGCAGCCTGGCGGCCTGGGTGGCACCTTTGGTGGCAACCCCGTCGCGTGCGCCGCGGCCGTCGCTGTCTTCGAGAGCATCGAGCGCGACGCGCTGCTGCTCGAGGCGAAGCGTGTCGAGTCAACGTTCGGCGAGGGGCTGCGCGCGCTGCAGGCTAAGCATCCCGCGATCGCCGAGGTGCGCGGTCACGGCGCAATGCTCGCCATCGAAGTGACCAAGCCCGGCACGCTCGAGCCCGACGCCGAGCTCGTGCAGCGCGTCATCGACTACGGCGCACAGCACGGCGTGCTGCTGCTCTCGGCCGGTGTCTACAACCAGGCGATTCGCTTCTTGCCCTCGGTCAAGATGACTGATGAGCTCATCACCGATGTGCTCAGCGTGCTCGACGAGGCATTTACTGCCGCGTAAGCTCCGGATCGCGTAAGGGCCGCGCTACCTCACCGGTAGCGCGGCCCTTACGCGTATCTGCCGTGCGTGGCACGCAGAGCGTGCCCATCGTGCGCTACGGCGCTTGAACAAGCCCCGTGTCGACGACATCGCCCACGGCGTGGACGTCGATGACAATAACCGTCACGTTATCGCGCCCCGAGTTGTTGAGCGCCTGTTCGACGAGTGTGCGTGCCGCTTCTTCGGCGGTCTCACACGTCGCCAGAAAGTGCTGAATGCCCACCTCGGTAAGTTCCTTGGTGAGCCCGTCTGAGCAGATGAGAAGCCGCTGGCCCGCGATCAATGCGAGTGACGTGTAATCGGGGATCGGCGCCTCACCGAACCCAACCGCGCGAGTGATGACGTTGGCGTGCGGGTGGCTTTCTGCTTCTTCTGGCGTGATCGCGCCCGTGTCGATCAGGTGCTGCACCACCGAGTGGTCGACAGTGATCTGGCTGAGCGCACCCTTGAAGTACTGGTACACCCGCGAATCGCCAATGTTGAACACGCGCCACGTAGGTTCATCGTCGGTGCCGAGACTCACGCCCGTCACCGTTGTGCCCGCGCCCAGGTCCGTCTCGCCCGCATCAAGCTCAATGTCCTCCACCGCATCGGCGAGCACCGCGTCGATGTCGGACTCAGTGACGAGCTCGGCACCACCCAGTTCTGCGAGCCTGCGAACGACAGCCGCAGAGGCCACCTCACCTGCAGAGTGGCCACCCATACCGTCGGCCACCGCGAAAATGGGTGGCATCGTGATGTAGCTGTCTTGGTTCGTCTCGCGCCTGTGACCGACATCAGTGAGCCCAAACCATGAAAGGTCTAACTCGAGCTCGCCGTCGCTGCGATAGCGCAGCCGTCGCCGCGCGGCGTTCTCTCCGCGGGCCGTCATTGCTTGCACCTGTTAGACATCAGTTCATCCTATCCTGCCCTGACCGAGCGGCGGCTACCGATCGGTTCATGCGCCCGCGTGCGCCGGAGCGCCCAGCGTTGTTACGAGTGTGAGCGCGTCATCTACGAGAGTGAGTTCAAGCGACTGTTCAGCGGCCCAATCGAGCAGCGAGTTGAGGCTGTCGATATGCCGCCCGGTCGTGGCAAGCCTGCGCACTAGGTCACCCTTTGCAGCCTTATTGAAGTGATTGAGCGCACGCACCTGTCCGTCTGCGCCTCGTTGCACGACGTGCAGCGAAAACCCCTCCCCCGCGCGTAGCGGTGCGAGGGCGGCATAGTCTTTCGAGCGCAGGTCGAGCGTAAACGCGCTCGATGGAACGGCCGCGTGCGCCGCCGACCACACGCGCTTCAGCGGGCCGCCCAGTGCGGGGAGCCGCGATGACGCGGATAGGCGATACGCAGGAATAAGGTCGAGGGCCCGCACCTGTCCAAAGAGCGCAGACTGAACCCGCACGTGCTCCGCCGCCCAGGATCTTGCCGCCGCGTCGAGCGACGAGGCATCTAGCGCGTCGAACAAGACTCCCGTGTAGCGATCAAGAACGGGCATCGCTCCGCTCGTAGTGAGCACGAGATTGTGGCCGAGCTCACCGCGGTTCTTCACCCCGAGCTTGAGTGCTTTCGCGGCCGCCTCTTGATCGGCGTCTGGCGCGCACAGGGCTTCGAGTGCGGCACGCACCTGCGCCCGAGCTTCTGAGAGCGCGTCGTGAGCAAACAGGTTCGATTGATCGAAACGATGGGACCCGCCCTCGCGCTTCGTTTCAGAAGGGGGCAACAGGATCAGCATGACGGCCTTTCGGGAGAGACGGCAGAAGGCCGACCGCACACGTAAGGTGTGCGGTCGGCCTTCAAGAGAGAGAAAGTTACGCTACCAGCGCGGCCTTGCTCGCGACAATGGTAACCGTGTCGTGATCAACCGAGAGGAAACCGCCCTCGGCGTCGACGACGATCTTGCTGCCGTTGTCTTGGGTCACGCGAACCTCGCCCTGCGCGAGCAGGGCAAGCATCGGCTGGTGACCGGTGAGCACGCCGATCTCGCCTTCGACCGTGCGCGCGACAACCTGGGAGGCAGAGCCCGTCCAGACCTGGCGATCAGCCGAGACGACATTCACGTTGAGTGCCATGACTTACGCCATGTCCTTCTGCATCTTCGCCCACTTTTCTTCGACGTCGGAGATACCACCGACGTTGAAGAACGCCTGCTCGGCGACGTGGTCGAACTCGCCCTTGGCGATCGCGTCGAACGACTCGATGGTCTCCTTGAGCGGAACCGTCGAACCCTCGACACCGGTGAACTTCTTCGCCATGTAGGTGTTCTGCGAGAGGAACTGCTGGATACGGCGCGCGCGCGACACCGTGATCTTGTCGTCCTCAGAGAGCTCGTCGACGCCGAGGATCGCGATGATCTCCTGCAGCTCCTTGTTCTTCTGGAGGATCTGCTTGACCGTGGTTGCCACGCGGTAGTGATCCTCGCCCAAGTAGCGGGGGTCAAGAATACGCGAGGTCGAGGTCAGCGGGTCGACCGCGGGGTACAGACCCTGCGATGCGATCTCACGCGACAGCTCGGTGGTTGCGTCGAGGTGCGCGAACGTGGTTGCCGGCGCGGGGTCAGTGTAGTCATCTGCGGGCACGTAAATGGCCTGCAGCGACGTAATCGAGTGACCGCGGGTCGAGGTGATGCGCTCCTGCAGGATACCCATCTCATCGGCGAGGTTCGGCTGGTAGCCCACAGCAGAGGGCATACGGCCGAGCAGCGTCGAAACCTCAGAGCCAGCCTGAGTAAAGCGGAAGATGTTGTCAATAAAGAGGAGCACGTCCTGCTTCTGAACATCACGGAAGTACTCAGCCATCGTCAGGGCCGACAGCGCAACGCGCAGACGGGTCCCGGGCGGCTCATCCATCTGGCCGAACACGAGGGCGGTCTTGTCGAAGACACCGGCCTCGTCCATCTCGTGGATCAGGTCGTTACCCTCACGGGTACGCTCACCAACGCCAGCGAACACCGAAACGCCGCCGTGATCCTGAGCCACACGCTGGATCATCTCCTGGATGAGGACGGTCTTACCGACGCCTGCACCACCGAAGAGACCAATCTTGCCACCCTGAACGTAGGGGGTCAGGAGGTCGATGACCTTGATCCCGGTTTCGAAGAGCTCGGTCTTCGACTCAAGCTGGTCGAAAGCGGGGGGCGTGCGGTGGATGCTCCAGCGCTCTGAAACCTCAAGCTTCTCGCCCTCGGGGAGGTTCAGAACGTTGCCAGCAACGTCGAAAACCTTACCCTTGGTGATGTCGCCCACGGGAACCGTGATCGAGCTACCGGTGTCGACAACCTCCTGGCCACGGACGAGACCGTCGGTGGGCTTCAGAGCGATTGCGCGCACGAGGTTGTCGCCGAGGTGCTGAGCAACCTCGAGCACCAGGGTGAAGGCTTCTGAGCCCTCGCCGAAGTCAACCTTCGTCTCAAGCGCGTTGTACACGGCGGGGATCGCGTCGTGCGGGAACTCGATGTCGACAACGGGGCCGGTTACTCGAGCGATCCGCCCGACCACCTTGGCCTCTGTCGCCGATGCGGCGGTTTCGGTCATGATTCTCTCTCTTCGTACTTCGACTAGTTGGACAGCGCGTCAGCGCCGCCCACAATCTCGGAAATCTGCTGGGTGATTTCGGCCTGGCGAGCGTTGTTCGCGAGGCGGGTGTAGTCGCGGATCAGCGTGTCAGCGTTATCGCTCGCCGACTTCATCGCCTTCTGAGTGGCGGCGTGCTTCGCAGCAGCCGACTCGAGCATTGCGTTGAAGATGCGCGATTCGATGTAGGCAGGCAGCAGCTGTTCGAGCACGGCATCTGCCTCGGGCTCGAATTCGTACAGCGGCTCCGGCGCCTCGGTAGGCTCAGCAACGCCTTCGACAACCTCAAGCGGCAGCAGGCGGTGCACCTCGGGAACCTGGCTCACCATGGTGATGAGGCGGTTGTATACGAGGTGGATCTCCTGTGCGCCGCCGTCTTCTGCGGGGCGTGCGAAGACCTCGAGTACCGAATCGGCGATTTCCTTCGCCGTATCGAACCCGGGGTTCTCGGTGTCGCCGGTCCATACACGCTCGGCGGCACGCTGGCGGAAGGAAAAGTAGCCCTGCGCCTTACGGCCGACCAGGTAGTACACAACTTCCTTACCCTCGGCGCGCAGAAGCTCTGAGAGCTCCTCAGCTTCACGAAGCACCTGCGAGTTGAAGGCGCCCGCGAGACCGCGGTCAGAGGTGAAGATCACCACCGCTGCACGGACGACCTGATCGGCCTCCATGAGCAGCGGGTGGTCAGTCTTTGAGTGCGTGGCGACGGCTGAAACGGCGCGGGTGATCGCGGTGGCGTACGGCGTGGATGCTTCGACCCGTGCCTTCGCCTTCTGAATGCGAGAGGCTGCGATCAGCTCCATCGCACGGGTGATCTTCTTGGTCGTCTGGGCAGACTTAATCTTCTGCCGGTAGACCCGAAGTTGCGCTCCCATGTCTCTCCTGTGTTCGTCGGTGCTGGCTGGTGGTGGCGGTGAGGCGGGGGCCTAAGCCCCCGCCATCACTCGTCACTACTTCTTGACGACCAGCTGCTCCTGCTTGATGTTTGCCTCATCGAGCGTTTCGAACTGCTCGTTCAGGCTCTTGCCCTCGCTGGTGCGGAACTCGCTCTTGAACTTCTCGATGTGCGAGGTGATCTCGGCCACGAGTGAGTCATCGAGCACGTTGGTCTCGCGAAGAGTCTTGAGAGCCTCGGAGTTGCGGCCGAGGTAGTCAAGGAACTCACGCTCGAAGCGAAGGATATCCGCGACGGGAACCTCGTCCATGAAGCCGTTGGTGCCAGCCCAGATCGAAACGGTCTGGTCCTCAACGGGGTAGGGCGAGTACTGACCCTGCTTCAGGAGCTCGGTGAGGCGTGCGCCACGCTCGAGCTGCTTACGGCTTGCCGCGTCGAGATCCGATGCGAACATCGCGAATGCCTCGAGTGCGCGGTACTGAGCGAGCTCAAGCTTGAGCGTGCCCGACACCTTCTTGATCGACTTCACCTGAGCGTCGCCACCCACACGCGAAACCGAGATACCCACGTCAACTGCGGGGCGCTGGTTAGCGTTGAACAGGTCTGACTGCAGGAAGATCTGGCCGTCGGTGATCGAGATCACGTTGGTCGGAATGTACGCCGAAACGTCGTTTGCCTTGGTCTCGATGATGGGCAGGCCCGTCATCGAGCCTGCGCCGAGCTCGTCCGACAGCTTCGCACAACGCTCCAGCAGGCGCGAGTGCAGGTAGAAGACGTCACCGGGGTATGCCTCGCGGCCCGGCGGGCGGCGCAGCAGCAGCGATACGGCACGGTAGGCCTCGGCCTGCTTCGACAGGTCATCAAAAATGATGAGCACGTGGCGGCCGTCGTACATCCAGTGCTGACCAATGGCCGAGCCGGTGTAGGGTGCCAGGTACTTGAAGCCCGCGGGGTCCGATGCCGGCGAAGCCACGATGGTCGTGTACTCCATGGCACCGGCGTCCTCGAGCGCGCCCTTCACCGAAGCGATGGTCGAGCCCTTCTGGCCGATAGCGACGTAGATGCAGCGAACCTGCTTCGACTTGTCGCCCGACTCCCAGTTAGCCTTCTGGTTGATGATCGTGTCGATCGCGAGAGCGGTCTTGCCGGTCTGGCGATCGCCAATGATGAGCTGACGCTGGCCACGGCCAACAGGGATCATCGCGTCAATCGCCTTGATGCCGGTCTGCAGCGGCTCGTGAACCGACTTACGCTGCATCACACCGGGAGCCTGGAGCTCAAGTGCGCGCCGGCCCTCGATGCCAGTGATCTCGCCGAGACCATCAATCGGTGCGCCGAGCGGGTCGACAACGCGGCCGAGGTAGCCCTCGCCCACGGGTACCGAGAGAACCTCGCCCGTGCGGGTAACGGGCTGACCCTCTGCAATGTCGGTGAATTCGCCGAGAACGACAACGCCGATCTCGTCTTCTTCAAGGTTCTGAGCAAGGCCCAGAGTGCCGTCCGCAAAGCGAACGAGCTCGTTAGCCATAACGCCGGGGAGACCCGCGACGTGTGCAATGCCATCGGCTGCGTCTACGACGGTGCCGACCTCGGTCTTCTCTGCCTGCGACGGCTCGTACGACGCTGCGAAATCCTTCAGCGCGTTACGAACCTCATCAGGGCTGATGGAGAGTTCTGCCATTTCGATTCCTCTGTCTGTTCCGGAAAGCCTAGGCCCCCGGGATAAAAAGTGGTGCCCTAAGCTGCGAGCTGCGTGCGCAGGTCGTCCAGTCGGGAACGGATGCTGCCGTCGATCACATCGTCCGTGATCTGCACGCGGATCCCGCCAATGACCGAAGGATCAATGACGGTGGTGATCTTCACGGTGCGACCCGCTGTGCGCTCGAGAGCGCTCGCGAGTCGGGCCTGCTGCTGCGCCGAAAGCGGCGCAGCGACGGTGACGGTGGCGAGATCGCAGCCAATCTGGTCAGCGCTGATCCGAGCTGCTTCGCGCAGCGCAGATTCGAAACGACGACCGCGAGGGTACGACACCAGCTGGTTTGCGACCGTAATCGCAGCAGCCGAGACCTTGCCGGTCAGGAGGCGCTCAAGGAGCGACACCTTACCGGCCGCGGCCACGAGCTTGCTGCCAAGCGTGAGCTGCAGCTCGTGGTTACGTGCGACCAGATCGGCAACCGACAGCAGCTCGTCTGAGAGCGCGGGCTGCGAGACGCCCGTAGCACGAATGCCGAGCTCCTCGATGCCTGCAGCGAACTCGTCTGGGCTCGACCAGCGGCCGGAGACCGCGGCGCCAAGGACCGCGAGCGCGTCAGCGGAGAGCGCGCCGAAGAGCTGTGAGATCACAGCGCTCTTCGCCTCGGCCGCTGCGGAGTGGTCTCCGAGCGCGGATGCGAGTGCGGGGTTCGAGGCGATAGTGCCCGAGACCTCAAGCAACTCGGTGCCAACGCTTGTGGCCAGGCCGTCCCGGAGTGCGGTACGTGCCTGCGCAAGTGCTTCGCGTGACGCGCTGCCCATTACTTGGCCGCCTTCTCGGAAGCCTCAAGGTCAGCGAGGAAGCGATCGACCAGAGCCGATGCCTTCTGGTCATCGGTCAGGCTCTCGCCGACCACGCTCGAGGCGAGATCGATCGCGAGCGAACCAACGTCCTTGCGCAGCGAGACAACGGCGCTCTGACGCTCTGCCTCGATCTGAGCCTGAGCGGCCTGCGTGATGCGTGCCTGCTCGGTGACGGCGTCTTCCTTGGCCTTTGAGACAATCTTCGCGCCGTCTGCACGTGCAGCGTCGCGGATCTCGCCAGCTTCCTGGCGGGCGCTTGCGAGCTGCGCGGTGTACTCCTGCAGCGCGGCCTCCGCCTTAGCCTGAGCTTCATCAGCCTTCGCGATGTTGCCTTCGATTGCCTCGGCGCGAGCGTCCAGCATCACCTGGACCTTCGGAAGGAAAACCTTCCAGAAGGCCACGAGGAGGATGAGGAATACAATCGCTGACCAGACCATGTCGTACGTTGCCGGGAGCAGCGGGTTACGGGCTGCTTCTGCGGCGACGAACAGCGATGCGGGGTTCATCGTGCCTCCCTTTCGAGACTAGGGAAAGAGTGGTCTATTAAACGAAGATGAAGTAGGTAGCAACACCGATGAGTGCGAGCATCTCGGTGAACGCGATACCGATCCACATCATGCCCTGGAGCTTACCTGCGAGCTCGGGCTGACGAGCGGTGCTCTCAATGGTCTTGCCAACGACGATTGCCACGCCAATTGCGGGGCCGATGGCTGCGAGGCCGTAGCCTACGGTCGCGATGTTACCCGAGATTGCAGCGAGAACAGACACAGTATGTGTTTCCTTCCGTATGTGAGTGCGGCGGTCGCCAACACCCGGTGGGGGTTTTAGTGCTCTTCAGCCAGCGCGAGCTGGATGTAAAGCGCGGTGAGCAAAGTGAAGACGTAAGCCTGCAGGCCGGCAACGAACAGCTCGAAGAGCGTGAACGCGATGCTGAACCCGAAGGTGACAGCGCCGACGGCGGGGAAGATACCCCCGGCAGACAGGATGAAGAAGTTGGTGGCCGAGAACAGCAGCACCATGATCATGTGACCCACGAGCATGTTCATCAGCAGTCGCAGTGCCAAGGTCACAGGGCGCATGATGAACGTCGAGAGGAACTCAACGGGAGTCACGAGCAGGTACATGATCTTGGGCACGCCTGCGGGGAACAGTGAGTTCTTGAGGAAGCGACCCGGGTGCTTGCGCAGGCCAGCGTAAATGAACGCGATGTAAGCAACGACCGCCATAACGAGCGGGAAGCCCACAACCGACGACGCCGAGATGTTGACACCCGGAATCACCGCCGTAGCGTTAAACGCGAAGATCAAGAAGAACATCGACATGAGCAGGGGCGCGAAACGACGCCCCTCCTTCGCGCCGAGCTGCTCTTCAATGATGTTCTTGCGCACGAAGTCGAGCGCAAACTCAAGAACGCCCTGAGCGCGGTTCGGAACAACCCTGAGGTTGCGCGTACCTGCCCAGAACAGAATCAGCAGTACCACGAGCATGACCACACGAAGGATCATGATGCGGTTCATCTCGAACGGCGTACCTTCAAAGAGCACCGCCGCCGGGAAGAAGTCGTCAAGGGTAGGGCCGTGAAAGCCACCCGATTCAGAACCAAAAAGTCCGGGGGCAACGAGGTGCATAGCGTTTGGGAACAGCGCCATTCTCCTGTATTCGGGGTGCGGAAGAAGCCGCACGGCTTCGAACGATGGACGAGCCCCCAGCACTTATTGCGCGCACGACAAGTGGCGCCCGGCAGGGACTCGACCAGTGTAACAATATTTTCGCGCTCAGTGAAACTGAACGGCCAAAAAAACAGTTGCGATGGGCGCAGCGTCTGGCGCCCGTTCGCTAGCCTGGCAGATTAGCGATCGGTATGCGCCCGCGCGCAAAGACCACCGCGTTTACGGTGAGTGAAACCACCACACCGACAATGATTCCAATAAACATCATGGTCGGGTTGAGCCAAGGCTGCTCCCGTAGCAGGATCGCTGCGACAAGGAAGACAACGATCTTGAGCAGCCAGGCGCCCATCACAATGCTGAAAAAGATCTGAATAAAGATTGGGCTCGAAGAGAACCTGTTCGCAAACGCAATACTCCCAGCAGTGAGCGTAATGAAGAGGCCGGCAATGCCTGCGCCAATCGCACCGCCTGCTACCCCTGTGAGCCCTGAGACGAGCCACCCAATTCCGGCGAACACCACCACGAGCAGCAGCGATACGACTATCCCCCAGCGCACCGCACGCAGCAGCACCGGCTGCGAGGTGGGCATCAGATCAATGGCCTCGTCGTCGTAGTTGGCGGTGTCGGCCCGGTCTGCACCCGGCGTTGGTTCGTGTTCTGTCACTCGGTTCTCCTGTCAGTAGGCACACGTTCGACCTAAGGTAGCAAGCTCCGTCGTGCGATCGCTGAGCGCACTCGATTAACCGGGAACAGGAGCACCAGCACGCACACGGTGCCACCGATGATCAGTACCGTGAGTGGCACCGTGTAGCTCTGCAGCGTAAACACGAGCAGCGCCGCGGTCGAGAGCACAGCCGAACCCAGGTAGAAGATAATGACGGCCTGCACGGGTGAATGGCCCATGTTGAGCAGGCGGTGGTGCAGGTGAAGCCTATCGGCGGTAAACGGGCTTTGACCGGCCTTGAGGCGCCGGAACACGGCGAGTGCAAAGTCTGCGAGCGGCAGCGCGAACACGGCCACGGGCAACAGAATCGGAATGTAGCTTGCGATCACGAGCTTCTGGTCGAGCGCAGCGGGGTTCAGTTTACCCGTCACGCTCATGGTGCTCGCCGCCATCAGCAGCCCGACGAGCAGTGCGCCGGTGTCACCCATAAACATTTTCGCGGGGTTCCAGTTATAAGGAATGAACCCCACACACACCGCCACCACTATGCACGCGATGAAGCTCGCGAGCGTGACCGCGTCAACCCTGCCGATGCGCTCGTGCAGCAGCAGCGTGTACACAAAGAAGACCGAGTTCGAGATGATCGCTACCCCTGCAACCAAGCCGTCGAGCCCGTCGACAAAGTTGACCGCGTTCATCACCAGGGTCATGAAGAACACGGTAATCCCAAAGTTGAGCACCGACGAGCCCACAAATAGCGTGTTGCCCACCGGCAATGACACAATCTGTAGCCCGTTCCACGCAAGCAGACCTGTCGCGGCGAACTGTGCCCCCAGCTTGATCATCCAGTCGAGGTCGAGGAGATCGTCGAGGATCCCCACGGCGGCGATGATGATACAGGCGCCCGCCAACGCCCACATTTCGGTGCTTTCGGTATAGATCGACTGAAACTCAGGCACCATCGCACCAACACCGAAGGCCGAGAGCAGCCCGACAAACATTGCTACACCGCCCAAGCGTGGCGTTGGCGTCTTGTGCACATCGCGCGCGCGCACTGCGGGGGCGAGGTTAAACCTGCGACTCAGCAGCAACACGACGTACGACGCGATCGCGGTGACCACGACGGCGACCCCTGCCACGATCAGGTACGGGAGCATCTCAGTCCTCGAACGTTACCCGAGGCAGCGCCTCGGCGAGGGCTTCACGTGTCACGCCACCCTGCCGCAGAATACGCAGGGTGCCCCCGTCTTCTGTGAGCCCCGTCGCGTCAATGATGGTCGACGCCGGGGGCTGATCCGGAACCTCGCCGTACTCCAGGTACACCTCGACCGAGTCGGCAAGCATGGCCTGCGCCTCGGCTGCGGTACGCGCCGCGGGCTCACCGGTCTTGTTCGCCGACGACACAGCGAGCGGGCCGGTTTCTTGCAGTAGCTCCAGCGTGAGCGGGTGGTTGGGAATGCGCAGTGCGACGGTGCCGCCTGTCTCTCCCAGGTCCCAGCTGAGGGCGGAGTTAGCGTTCGTAACAATGGTCAGCGCGCCCGGCCAGAACGTCTCGGCGAGCGTGCGCAGCGTGCTCGGCACCTCAGCCGCGAGCGCTCCGAGCGTGGCGACGTTGGGAATCAACACGGGCGGCGGCGACTGCCGCGTGCGGCCCTTGGCGTCGAGCAGCCGCTGCACCGCTTCGGGCGTAAACGCATCGGCCGCGACTCCGTAGACGGTGTCGGTCGGCAGCACCGCGAGCTGCCCGCTGCCGAGCGACCTGCGCGCCGCGCGCATCGCCGATAGAAGCTGTGTGGTGTCGCTGCAATCAAAGACCTCTGCCATAGCCCCCCAGCTTACTCCGGTTAGCTCACGGCCCGCGCCGTCGTCACCCGGTCTCGGCCCGTCAGATCGAGGTGGGTCTGCGCCAGGGTCCAGCCATCTCGCTCAAGCAAGCGCCGGATCGCCGCCCCCTGCTCCTCTGCGTGCTCGAGCGCAATGAGCCCCCCGGGGGCCACCAGGTGACGCCCCACCCTGCTCAGAACTCGAATGACGTCGAGGCCGTCCTCGCCCCCGTACAGCGCGAGATCCGGATCGTGCTCGCGCACTTCGGGGTCGCGGGGAATGGCGGCCGCCGGCACATAGGGTGGATTCGAGGCCAGCACGGTGACGCGCCCCGCCAACGGCAATATGGCCCGCGCAACCGCACTGGCGGGCGCAACGACGGGCCCGGCGGGATACTTGGGGTCGAGCTCTGCCACGTCACCGAGCAGCAGCGTCACCCGGCCGTCGCCCCACTCGGCCACGTTACGCGTCGCCCAGGCGTGCGCTTCGACGCTCTTCTCGACAGCCCACACGCGGGCGCCGGGCACCTCTTGTGCAAGCGCCAGGGCAACGGCTCCACTGCCCGTGCACAGGTCAAGTGCGACCGCATCGTTCGCACCACGGAGCTCATCGATGGCGAGCTGCGCGAGCAGCTCGGTCTCGGGCCGCGGCACGAAGACTCCCGGGCCGACTTGGAGCTCGAGCGTGCGAAACGCGGCCCGGCCGGTCAGGTGCTGCAGCGGCACACGGTCGGCGCGCTGCGCTGCGAGCGCTTCGAGTCGCGCGGCGTCGTCGCCTTCCAGTGTGCTGCCCATGATGGCAAGGGCCTGCACGCGCCCACGCGAAACCCCCAGCACGTGCCCCGCAAGCAGTTCGGCGTCGGCCTCGGGCGTGTCGATGCCTGCCTGGGAGAACTGGTCGCACAGTGCGGCGAGCATGTACTGCAGCGAGCGTGGATCTGATGCCATGCGTCAACCTTCCCACACCGCAGGTAACGCGCGTAACAGAGCGACACCTTTCATAACTTCTGACTACCCCTCCAATAAGGTGGGACTATAGTAAGCGACGTTCAACACACGCAGGAGGAAGCACCCATGGCACGGATCTACGACAACATCACCCAGGCATTTGGTAACACGCCGCTCGTGCGACTGGGGCGCGTCACCGAGGGCGCCGGCGCAGAAGTTTACGCGAAGCTCGAGTTCTACAACCCGGCAGGTTCGGTGAAGGACCGCATCGGCATCGCGATCATCGATGCGGCAGAGAAGTCGGGGGCGCTGAAGCCCGGCGGCACGATCGTCGAGGGCACGAGCGGTAACACAGGTATTGCGCTCGCGTTCGTCGGCGCTGCCCGAGGCTACCGCGTTATTCTCGTAATGCCCGAGACGATGAGCATTGAACGCCGCAAGTTCCTCAAAGCCTTTGGCGCCGACATTGTGCTCACACCCGGTGCGGCAGGCATGAGCGGTGCGGTCGAGAAAGCGAGAGAAATCGTTTCGGACACACCCGGCTCGATTCTCGCCAACCAGTTCGGCAACGACGCGAACCCGCAGGTGCACTACGAGACGACCGGCCCCGAGATCTGGGCCGACACTGACGGTTCGGTCGACGTTTTTGTCGCTGGTATCGGCACAGGCGGCACCATCACCGGCGCAGGTCGCTACCTGAAGGAGCAGAACCCTGGCGTGCGCGTTGTAGCGGTCGAGCCGAAGGACTCCCCCATTCTCACGGGCGGCCAGGCAGGCCCCCACAAGATTCAGGGACTCGGCGCAAACTTCGTGCCAGAGGTGCTCGACACAGACCTCTACGATGAGGTCGTCGATGTTGAGCTGGACGACTCGTTGCGCTTTGCACGCGACCTCGCCACTAAGGAGGGAATCCTGGTGGGCATCTCGGGTGGCGCAGCCATTGCCGCAGCAGTCGAGGTGGCGCGTCGCCCAGAGAGCGCAGGCAAGAAGATCGTGGCCATCATTCCCGATTCGGGCGAACGCTACTTCTCAACACTCCTGTTCGCAGACCTCGAGGTATAACTAAGACCCATGAGCATCCTGTCGAGAATTCGCGAAGATGTGCGTTCGGCGCGCGCCCACGACCCCGCCGCCCGCGGCGCCGTCGAGGTCTTTTTCGTGTACTCGGGGTTACACGCGGTGTGGTGGCACAGGGTGTCACACGCGCTGTGGCACCGAGGCGCACGGTTCCTGCCGCGCGCTATCTCGCAGGGTGCCCGGTTTTTCACCGGCATCGAGATTCATCCCGGTGCCACCATCGGTAGGCGGCTCTTCATCGATCACGGCATGGGTGTCGTGATCGGTGAAACCGCTGTCGTAGGTGACGACGTGCTCATCTATCACGGGGTGACACTTGGCGGCACGGGCCACGGGCGAGGCAAGCGTCACCCCACACTGGGCGACCGCGTCGTCGTTGGGGCCGGCGCAAAGCTGCTTGGCGCAATCGACCTGGGCCACGACAGTGCGGTGGGCTCAAACGCCGTTGTGGTGCGCTCTGCCCCACCCTGGACCACGCTCACTGGCATTCCGGCAGCAGCGCGGCCACGCCGCGGGGCGCCGCACGCAGAACAGCCCGACATGGCGGACTTCTACGTGATCTAGTCTCACCGCAAGCGGCGGCCGTGCTCCGCCATCCAACGCTTCGTCCGGCGACTCTCCACAATGATCATCGTGAGCCCCAGCAGCCACAGCGGCGCCTGCACCGCGAACGCCCATTTAAAGGCTTCGAGGGAATAGTCTTCGGGGGATCCGGCGCCCTGAGCGTCGAGCGAGAGCCCCAAGAGCAGCATGACCACCAGGGTCGCAATGAACCCGCCGGTGTTGACGAACCCGGTCGCAAAGCCAGCGAAGCTGCGCGGCGCGTGCGATCTCAGCACTTCGAACGCGATCATCGACGCCGGCCCACCCAGCGGCATCACGAGGATCAGGGCAATGAGCAGCCACATCGGCGGTGCGCCGGGCCACAGCAGCACCAAGCTCCACGTGCAGGCGATTGCGACAGTGATGCCAAAGTTGATCCAGACGCGTCGCTCGACGAAGCGTGAGCTAATCGGGCCCAGCATGAGCCCCGCGAACATCGAGGAGAGCACGGTGAGGCTCAAAAGCCCCGCCGACTCGGTGGTACTGAGGCCCACCCCGCCGGTGAGAAACGGCGTACCCCACAGAAGCAAAAAGGTGTTGAGCGCGAAGGGCGAGGTGAAATGAACCCAGAATGCAAGCCGCACACCGGGGATCTGCAGCATGCGCCTGGCCTGCGCGAAAAATGCGGGGCCACGCCCAGCGCCAACGACGGGAATCGACGAAGTAGCGGGCGGAGCGATGGAGGTGGTGATCACCTCCGGTTCGCCCGCGAGCGACCGCGCATTGCGCGTGAGCTGCCCCGGCCGACCGGTGATGCGCTCGAACAGTGTAGGCGCGCCGGGCTTGTCGCGCAGCACAGCGGCGCCGACGATGGTGACCACCAGCCCGGCCGCGGCGAGCCCCAAAAACCCGTTCGTCCAGCCCGCCGCACCCACGAGCAGCGCGAGCGGGGTGACCGATACGAGCTGACCGGCTTGACCTATGAGCCCCGTGAGCTGGCTCACGGTGGGCAGCTGGCGCACCGCGAACCACTCGGGCAAGAGTCGCATTACGCTGATGAAGGTGCAGGCATCGCCCGCCCCCACGAGCACGCGCGCAAGAATCGCGAGCGACACCTCGGGCACGGTCGCCATGGCGACCTGCCCAATGATCATGAGAACCCCACCGCCCAGCACCATCGCTGTGGTGCCGACGCGGTCAAGCAGCAGGCCAACGGGAATCTGCAATCCCGCATACACGACCAGCTGAATCACCGGAAATGCTGCGAGCGTGGTCGCGTCAATGCCGAAGTGTTCTTGTGTTGCTGGGCCGAGCGCCGCGAGCGACGATCGGTTGATCACGGCCACCGCGTACGCTATGGCCGCGACACCCCAAACGATCCACGGGAGCATTGGGTGGCGGGCAGTGCGCATGCCTAACAGCCTATCGCCGCATTCGGGCTTAGAATTCACCCACAGAGATAAGTTTCATTGCCTGGCTACAGGTGGCACATATGCATTACAGTGAGGAGCACTTGTGAGCGCGTTCGATACGAGGGAGCTCGCGTGGGCGGCCCTGCATCACACGCGCACCACCGCGCAAGATCTCGCCGATATCGCGGGCCGCTACCCCGAGTTTGCGTCGACCATCGCCACGCACCCGAGCGCCTACCCTGAGCTGCGTGACTGGGCTCGCTCAATGTCTCAAGATCCAGATGCCACGGCCTCGCGCCGCCTTGCGCCTGCGGGCGCGGCTGTGCTCGCGGCGACTACCCCGCAAGCGCTGCTCATCGCCCCCACGCCCGCGGGCACGAGATTCACGCTGGCCCCCGACGGCGGCGCCAGCGGGCCCATGTTCGCGCCGCCCATGGCGGGTACGGGTTTTGGGGCTCCCCCGCCCGTCGCCCCGTCTCAAGCTCCGGATCACGCCGCGCGGCGCAAGCGGGTGCTCTGGTGGACCCTCGCGGGGCTCTACGCCGTGGCAGTCCTAGCCAGTGCGCTCTTTGAGGCTCGGTATTGGTTCGAGAGTTTTCTGACGGACGGGACGCTGCCCTACCCGATCTTCGCGTTTCTTGAATACCGCGGCCTCTCTCTCGTGTTCGCCGTGCTGTTTGCGGCACACTGCATGATCGCCGCACCGCGAGGCTGGCGAAAGGCCATATCGCCTATCTTTGTAGTCTTGTCTCTGCTCCAGGTCTGGGTGCCCTTCGTAGGCATGTTCACCGGCATGACATTCTTCCTCGCCCTTGCTTACTTCGTCGCGCGACCGATACGTGGTGCAGGCTGGGCTGCGCTACCCGTATTTATCGGGGCGGGAGTCCTCCCCGTACTGCTAATAGACTTCGGGTGGCTCTATAACAGCCCCAGCCCTGTACTGGCAGTCTTAATGCACTGGGGGATCCTGATGGCGGTGACTGCGCTCGGGGTATTTATGGCGGAAGCATTGAGCAGGGGCGCTGTACGGCGCATCGCTACGAGCGATGCTGCATGGGCACAGCAGAGAGCTGAGCGAGAAGCACTACTCGCGCAGACTGTTGCTGGCGCAGGAGACGCGCAAACGAGCATGTGGGCATTGGCCGAGCTCCAGCGTCCGCCACGCAACAACACACTCGCGGTGCTTTCGCTCGTGTTCTCGGTGCTCATGGCGCTACCCGCCATCGTGATGGGTCACGTAGCGCTGGCACAGATTGCCCGCACGGGTGAGAGCGGCCGGGGTCTCGCGATCGCCGGGCTCATCATCGGATACTTCATGCTCGTTGTGGGCGTTGTAAGCGCGATCCTCTACAGCTTGGTCTTCTACCCGCTCTGGGCGCTCATGGTCTAGGGCCCGCTCATGCAAACGGCCTCGCTCGTGTGGGCGGGGCCGTTTGTATACCTTGGGCGTCCGGCGCTACCTGACTCGTGCCACTTTACTGCTGGCGCGCAGTGCACATGTCGAGGCTTTTGTGGCAACAGCCCAGGCGAATGCGGCTTTTACCCCGCATCCAATGCACCAAAGATCGATTCCTATGGGGAATAGGTGTGTTGCAGCCCGGCAAAGAGGGCGTGCGGCCAAAAGTGGGTGTTATCGGTCCTGATAACACCCACTTTTGGCCACACGATGTCTTGGCGCCTCTCTGTGACCTGGTTCGTGCGGTCGAACACCTACCAGCACCGCATCCAATCAGCGATTTCCTATCAAATTGAGTACGAAAATCTAAAAGTGGCACGAGTCAGGTTCTACCCGCTCTGGGCGTTCATGGTCTAGGGCCCGCTCACGCAAACGGCCCCGCTCGTGTGAGCGGGGCCGTTTGTATACCTTGGGCGTCTGGCGTTACTCGCCGAGGCTCGCCAGGCGGTCTTCTTCGTCCATGCGAATGCACGACTCGATGACCGCGTCGAGCGCGCCGTTCATGACGTGGTCAAGGTTGTAGGCCTTGTACCCTGTGCGGTGATCGGCAATGCGGTTCTCGGGGAAGTTGTACGTGCGAATACGCTCCGAGCGATCCATGGTGCGAATCTGGCTCGAACGGTGTGCGCTGGCCTCGGCCGCGGCTTCCTCCTGCTTACGCGCGAGCAGCCTGGCGCGAAGCACTCGCATGCCCGCATCGCGGTTCTGCAGCTGGCTCTTCTCGTTCTGCATCGCAACGACAATACCGGTGGGAATGTGCGTGATGCGCACGGCGGAGTCCGTCGTGTTCACCGACTGGCCGCCCGGACCGCTCGAGCGGTAGACGTCAATCTTGAGGTCGTTCTGTGCGATCTCGACCTCTTCTGGCTCGTCAACCTCCGGGTACACCAGCACCCCAGTGGTTGACGTGTGGATGCGGCCCTGCGACTCGGTAACGGGCACACGCTGCACGCGGTGCACACCACCCTCGTACTTCAGGTGCGCCCATGCGCCCTGCGAAGGGTCAGACGGGTTGGCCTTGATCGCAACCTGCACGTTCTTGTAGCCGCCAAGATCGCTCTCGTCTTTCTCGAGGATCTCGGTCTTCCACCCCTTTGACTCTGCATAGTGCATGTACATGCGCAGCAGGTCAGCACCGAACAGCGCAGATTCAGCGCCGCCCTCGCCACCCTTGATCTCAAGAATCACGTCACGCGCATCGTCTGGGTCACGCGGAATCAAGAGCCTGCGCACCTTTTCTTGCGCTTCAGCGAGCCCCGCCTCGAGCTCGGGGATCTCTTCAGCGAATGCGTCGTCCTCTTTCGCGAGCTCGCGCGCGGCCTGAAGGTCCTCCCCCAGGTGCTGCCAGTGCTCGTATGCGACCTTGATCTTGTTGAGTTCGGCGTATCGCCGGTTAACCTTCTTGGCGCGTGTCGCATCGGCGTGCAACGCCGGATCGGCCAGGGCCTCCTGCAGGGATTCGTGCTCCTTGAGCAGCGTCTCAACCTGTTCGAACATGTTTCCTCCGAGAGTGTGTTGCGTATGCGTGACCGTGGGCGCTTACGCGCTAGGCCGCGGAGGTGGGCTGAAGGGCTGCGGCGCCGCGGGTGCGTGAACGCTCCGCGTCAACGACGAGCTGCGCGCCGGTCGCCTGCGCGAAACGAATCTCGCAGTTTGCGACCGTGCGTAGCTCGCGCAGCAGCTGCTTATCTGCTGCGACACCGGTCTTCGTAGCGGCCGTGACGAGCACGGTCAGCGATCCGGCGTTCTCGGCGTTGCGTGCCGCGCCAAGAACGCGTCGCACCTGGGTGATCGCAAAATCGTCGATCGCGCCGTGAGCGGGGCGTGCCGAAACGGGCTGTGCCTGAGCGTAGGCCCGTGCCAGGTCACCCACCGAGTCCACCAGCACAACGACGTCATGCCCCAGCTCGGCCAAGCGGCGTGCGCGGTCGATACCCAGTTCGGCGACGGTGGCCTGATCTTCTGCCGGGCGTTCGAACGACGCCGCGACGACCTCGCCGTTTACCGTGCGCGTGAGGTGCGTAATGTCCTCGGGCTGCGCGTTTGTGAGCAGCAGCATCAGGTGCGCGTCGGGCGCATTCGCGCTGACACCGGCGGCAATCTGGCTCAGCACCTCTACACCGCGTGCGGGCTTAGGTACTACGAGCAGACCTCGCTGGCCCAAGCCTACGGGAGCGGCGGCGTCGATCTCGGCCCCAAGACCCGCCCCCTGGGCGAGCTTAAGCTGGCGCTCAGGGTAGATAGCAGCAAGCTCTGCGAACTCTTCACGCTTTTCGTTCTCTTCGAGTGAGCGCCCGTTGATGGAGTCGACCTTGACGATCGCGTTGTACTTCTGACGGCCCGCCTGCTCGCCCTCGCGGGGCTGGCGAATGGCGCCGACGATAGCATCGCCGCGCTTCATGCCGTACTTCTTGACCTGCCCGAGCGAAACGTAGACGTCACTCGTGCCGGGGAGGTAGCCGGTGGTGCGCACGAATGCGTAGTTATCGAGCACGTCGAGAATGCCGGCGATGGGTAGCAAGACATCATCTTCAGTGATCTCGGGTTCGAAATCGTCGCCCTGGCCGCGACGCTTGCGGTCACGCTGGCGCGTTCGGCTTGAACGAGAATCGTTGTTCTTATCGTTCTGCTTGTGCTGGTCGTTACCGTTGTTACCGCCGTCGCTGGCCTTCGCGTCGGCGTTCTTCGCTTCGGTGTTCTTCGCGTCGGTGTTCTTCGCGTCACCGTTCTTCGCGTCGGCGCTCTTGGCGTCAGCGTTCTTGGCGTCACCGTTCTTGGCGTCAGCCTGATCTTGCTTCTGGCCACGGCGCTTGCGTGAGCGAGCGGGTTTGTCTGAATCGGCCGTCTCGGCAGCCGGCTGCCCGGGAGTCTCTTCTGCCCCCTGGGGCGCTTCGGGCGTAGTCGACGAGGCTGCAGCTTCATCAAGTTTCGCCTCGATTGCGGCTGCGACAGACTCGGGTGCGCCCGTGGCACCCGCCTCTGCAGTGGCGGCCTGCTGAGCGGCATCGGCTTCTGCCTTCGCTGCCTTCGTGACGCGCGCACGACGCGTCTTCTTCACGGGTTCAGGTTCCGTTGTTGCATCGTCTGCAACGGAGGCAGATTCCGCGGCCGTGGGAGCTTCAGCGGCTGCAGGCGCATCTGCCGTAGCGGCATCTGCGGCGGGGGCTTCAGCAACCTTCTTGCGCGCACGCGTCACGCGCTTCTTCGGTGCGTCCGCAACCGGCGCGTCCACCACGGGTGCGTCAGCCGCTTGGTCTGCTGCTGCAGTATCTGCGGCATGTGTAGCTGCGGGCGCTGCCTCTGCGGCCTCGGCTGCACTGTCAGTCGCCTCGGTGACGGGCTTCTTACGGGCGCGGCTTACTCGCTTCTTCGGCGCTTCAGCGGGCTCTGCTGCCAGTGCAGCGGCGGGCGCAGCGTCCACAGGGGGCGCCGCCTCGGCCGCGGGCGCCGAAACCGTCACGGCTGCTGCGGCTTCGCCAGCAGGAGCCGTGACACGGCGCGAGGCGCGCTTGCGCACGGGCTTCTCGGGGGCGGTCTCAGCCGCAACAGCGCTGGCCTGAGTTTCGGTCACGTTATCGTTCACAGTGTTGTCCTCCACAGTGTGTTCCTCTCGGAATGTTGCGTAGCTGGCGCGAAGCGCACCACCGCAAAATTGCACGTTGTGTGCGATTGGATCGACGGGCAGTCGCCCTGACGAAGAAATGATCCACCCCTCCACAGCGGCACAAACACCGTGCACCGAAACACTCGGCCGCGCGGGAACGCTACTGGGAAACGCGCGCAGAATGCGCGGGGATCGGCTCCACTGTAGCACCCTTCGTGTCAACCGCGAGAGTAAGCACGCGCCAATCGGGGTGCTTCTCAGCGACCAAATCGGCGGCGGCCATGCGCTCCAGGGGCCCGTTTGACAGTACGAGCACCGACGGCCCCGCCCCCGATACGACGGCCGGATGACCCGCGGCACGCAGCTCGGCGATCAAGTCGCGCGTGCCCGGCATCGCAGCCCCGCGGTAGTTCTGATGCAGTCGATCCTCGGTCGCTTCAAACAACAGCTCAGGGCTCTGCGTGAGCGCGGCAATGAGCAGGGCCGAGCGCGACACGTTAAACACCGCGTCCTCGTGCGGCACCTGCTGCGGCTGCAGGCTGCGCGCAAGCTCGGTCGACATCGTAAAGCTCGGCACGAGCACCAGCGGCGCCACACCCCGGTGCACCATCAGTTTCTTAAACTTCGGCCCGTCGGCGGTGGTCCAAGCGATCGTGAGCCCGCCAAAAAGCGCCGGCGCCACGTTATCGGGGTGCCCTTCAAGCTCAGTTGCGAACGCAAGCAGCTGGGTCTCGCTGAGGGCAAGAGGCGACACCGGATCGCTCTCAAGGAGCCCCGCGGCGATCATCACTCCGGCGACAATGGCAGATCCGGAGGAGCCCATGCCGCGACCGTGAGGAATGCGGTTGTGAGCAGAAAGTTCGATGCCAGGGATGTTGCGGCCCAGGCGCTCGAAAACGTGAGCGGCCGAGCGCACGACCAGGTTCGTAGCGTCGGTGGGCACTTCGCCCGCGCCGACGCCCGTGACGTGTACGAGCGCGCCTGGCTCGTCGCGGGTCACCGCGGTGAGCTCATCGCCGTACGCCAGAGCGATGCCGAGCGTGTCGAATCCGGGGCCCAGGTTCGCGCTAGTGGCGGGCACACGCACCCGCACCGCGCGGTGCACCGTTAGGCCCGCCGCTGATCCGGCGCTCACGCGTTGCCCTCGAGGCGCAGCACGCTCGTGACCTCGTGCACCAGATCGGTAGCACGCAACGCGTCAACCATCGCGGCGAGGTCTGCCTCGCGGGCGACGTGCGTACCGATCACGAGCAGTGCGCGACCGGGCGCGCCGTCGGCGATGTTCTGCTCGACACTCGCCGCTGAAACGCCGTGCTCTGCGAGGAGGCCCGCGATGCGCGCGAGCACACCGGGCTGGTCGCGCACTTCGAGCATCACCTGGTAGGCGGTGCTGACCGCGCCCACGGGCAGGATCGGCAGCTCGGCGTGCAGGGAGCCTGCAATGCCGGGGCCGCCCACGACGTGGCGGCGCGCCGCTGACACCAGGTCACCGAGCACCGCCGATGCGGTCTCAGAGCCGCCAGCGCCCGCACCGTAGAACATCAGTTCGCCAGCGGCCTCGGCTTCGACGAACACCGCGTTCTTGCCACCGTAGACCGCCGCGAGTGGGTGATCGCGGCGAATCAGTGCCGGGTAGACGCGAGCAGAGACACCCTGCGTGCCGTCGGCAGCAGTGAGCCGCTCAGCGATTGCAAGCAGCTTGATCACGAAGCCAGCCTTCTTGGCTGTCTCGATCTGCTCGAGCGTGATGCTCGAGATACCCTCGCGGTACACGGCCTCGACCGGCACCTCGGTGTGAAACGCGATCGAAGCGAGAATCGTAGCCTTCTGCGCCGCGTCGTAACCCTCGACGTCAAGCGTCGGGTCTGCCTCGAGATAACCGAGTTCGCTCGCGACCCGCATCGCGTCTTCGGCGCTGTCACCAAAGCGATCCATGCGGTCGAGAATGTAGTTTGTTGAGCCGTTCACAATGCCCATTACACGCGTAATGTGATCGCCCGCAAGGCTCTCACGCAGCGGGCGCAAGATAGGGATTGCGGCGGCAACGGCTGCCTCGTATGACAGCTGCGCGCCCACCTGTTCGGCGGCTTCTGCGAGCTCGGGCCCGTGTGCGGCGATGAGCGCTTTGTTGGCGGTGACGACGTCGGCGCCGCCCTGCAGTGCCTGCAGGATGAGCGTCTTTGCGGGTTCTATACCACCCATGAGCTCGATGACAATATCTGCGCCCTGCACGAGGCGGTCAGCGTCGCTTGTAAAAAGTTCCTGGGGCAGGTCGACGTCGCGCTTCGCATTCACATCGCGCACGGCAATGCCAGCGAGGGTGAGACGCGCGCCAATACGCGCGGCGAGCTCGTCGCCGTGCTCGAGAATGAGCCTGGCTGTCTGGGCGCCCACCGAGCCGCAGCCCAGCAGGGCGACGCGTAGGTCACGGTATCCGTTCACTTCACTGTCTCCGATCATCGTGTGTGTTGCGCCGCACACACCGTGTGGTGCGGCAGGTTTGCGCGCCGTCGCCCGTAAACGTGGGCGACGGCGACGAAGCTTAGAGCCCTGCGGGCGGCAGGTCGCAGGCCGCCGCGCGGGGCGCGGGCTGCCACGCAGGCGCGCCGGTCACGCTTTTCGCGAGCAACTGTTCTTCGGTCTCGCCCGCCACAATGAGGCGCGCGCTACCGCCCTGCACTGCTACGACAGGGGGCCTGGGCACGTAGTTGTAGTTACTCGCAAGTGACCAGCAGTACGCCCCAGTCGCGGCGACGGCGAGTGTGTCCCCCGGACGCACGTCGCTGGGCAGTAGGTCTCGCGGCACGACGATGTCACCCGATTCGCAGTGCTTGCCGACCACGCGGGCCAGCGCAGGCGCGGCCTGGCTCTCGCGGTTTGCGAGCACCACGTGATAGTCGGAGTCGTAGAGTGCGGGGCGGGCGTTGTCACTCATACCGCCGTCAACGCTCACGTACAGCCGTTCGCTGTAGCCGAGGTCTGCCGGGTCTGCCGCTGCATCGCTACCCGCAAGTTGCACCGTCTTTGTCGTACCGACCGTGTAGATCGTGACACCCGCCTGACCGATGACAGAGCGACCGGGCTCGAACGCGAGCTTGGGCACCGGGATTCCTACTTCTTCGCAGCTTGCAGCGACGATATCGGCGAGCTCACGCGCAATCGTCGCCACCTCGGGTGCCTGCTCTGCCTGAGCGGGTGTGTAAGCAATACCAAAACCACCGCCGAGGTTGAGCTCGGGAATCTCACGCCCCGCCAGCTTTGCGAGCTCGGGATACACGCCGAGCAGGCGGCGTGCCGACTCTCGAAAACCCTCGGTCGCGAAAATTTGCGACCCGATGTGGCAGTGGAGACCGACGAAGTCGAGCGACTCGTGGCCGAGGATCTGTTCGACGAGACGGGGCGCGTCTGCCAGCGGGTTGCCAAACTTTTGGTCCTCGTGAGAGGTGGCGAGGTAGTCGTGGGTCGAGGCGTGTACGCCGCTGTTGACGCGCAGGCGCACACGCTGCACACGGCCCTGTGCCGCGGCCACGCGCGCGATACGCTCGGTCTCGATAGCGCTATCGATAATAATGGTGCCCACCCCGGCAGCCACGGCAAGCTCAATCTCGCCGATCGACTTGTTATTGCCGTGGAAGCCGATGGCCTCGGGTGCGACGCCCGCGGCAAGCGCGACCGCAAGCTCACCACCGCTCGCAACGTCGACCGCGAGGCCCTCCTCGGCCATCCACTGCGCAACCTCGACGCACAAGAATGCTTTGCCGGCGTAGTAGACGGTGGCTGAGGTGCCGATGCGCTCGGCCTCACTCGTGAGCGCTTGGCGCACCTCACGCGCTTTCGCGCGAGCAGCACCCTCGTCAATAACGTAGAGCGGTGAACCAAACTGAGCGGTCAGGTCGGTGGCCCGAATTTCGCCAATCTTGAGCTCTCGGCACTGGTTGCCGCGGCGCGCCGAGGGCGGAAACACGCGGGTGTCAATGGCGTTCAGGTCGGCCGGCTGGGGGGCAGCGGTCATCACAGCTCCTGGAGGGGTCAATCGTGGTCGAGAACGCGCTCGCAGCGGCTGCCCAGGGCAGCGCGTGGCGAGCGGACCCGGCTTGGTCCCTGAAGCCGTGCGAACGGAGACTTAAGGTCTCAGAACGAACCCCTCAAGCTTAGCGTGATGCGCATGCCCGCCGCACCACGCACGCGTCATATGACGCGCGTGCTGCGAGCGTGGCACGATTACTTGCAGCTGCCCGGCTGCTGCTCGGCCGGGTCTGACAGGATCGTGGGCGCCAGCGCCGCACGAATCGTGACCGATCCCGTCGATGACATATCAATTGCCGTCAATTCGACGCCCTTCGGTAGGCGGTCTGAGATGCACACCTGCTGCGGCTTCAAGATCGGGTCGAGCAGACTACCGGTAGCCTTGCCCAACTGCTCAGCCGCGAGATCAAACCCGGCGGCCTTCACCCCCGTGGGCTCGACGGTTACCTCACCGTCTTTGACACCCAAGTGCAGGGACGCTGAGAGCCCGACGTTCTGACCGAATATCTCGAGCGAGCGCCCTACAACTAGGTCATCGCCGCGCACCTCACCCGACTGCGCGATTCCCTGGGTAAGCATCTCGATCGTGGCACCCAACTCGTCCTTCGGCACCGTAAGCGCGGCCGTGCCACCCCGAATCTCACCCTTCGAGGGGTCGAAGGGTGAGAAGGCTGCGTGAACCTTCGCGTCGACGGAGAGCCCATCGATGATGGGCACACCCGGCGACGATACTGTGACGTCACCAATGCCCCCGCGCAGGGCATTGATGAGAGCAGAACCGCCCATCTCAACTTCGACGGGGTGGTCATCGCTGAGTTTCATTTCACTGCGAATCGCACCGGCGATCACGCCGGGCACAATGAGCCTGAGGGCCACCTCTGCGGCGCCCGCCAAAAGACCGAGCACGACCACGACCACGAGTGACCGTAGCCACCAGTTCGTTTTACGCGGTGACATGGGAGCGGAGCCCGTACTAGAGCCGCTCGGGTGCCGAGACACCGATGAGGTCGAGTCCGTTACGCAGCACCTGGCCAGCAGCGTCGTTGAGCCACAGGCGCGTGCGGTGCAGGTCACCGATCGCTTCTTCGCCTAGTGGCAGCACACGGCAGGCGTCGTACCAGGAGTGGTATGCGGAGGCGAGCTCTTCGAGGAATCGCGCGATGCGGTGCGGCTCGCGCAGCTCAGCCGCGCCCGCGACAATGCCGGGGTACTGCTGCAGCTTGCCGAGCAGCTCAGTCTCCGTCTCGTGTGTGAGCAGTTCAGGCGCGAACGTGCTGCGGTCGATTCCGGCTGCCTCGGCGTTGCGATCGACCGCGCAGGTGCGCGCGTGCGCGTACTGCACATAAAACACGGGGTTATCGTTCGAACGGCTACGTACCTTCTCACCATCGAGCGCGAGCGGCGAGTCGGCCGGGTAGCGTGCGAGCCAGTAGCGAAGCGCATCTGATCCGAGCCACTCGAGCAGGTCGTTGAGCTCGATAATGTTGCCTGCGCGCTTCGACAGCTTCGCACCGTTCAAGTTGACGAGCTGGCCGATGAGCACCGTCACGTCGGTTTCGATGTTGTCGCCCGCAGCGCCCGCGATAGCGGTGAGACGCCCGATGTAGCCGTGGTGGTCAGCGCCGAGAAGGTAGATTTTCTCGCCGAAGCCGCGGTCCTTCTTCGACAGGTAGTAGGCGGCATCAGCCGCGAAATACGTGTAGATGCCATTGCCGCGCGTAAAGACACGGTCCTTGTCATCACCAAAGTCGGTCGTGCGCACCCAGGTCGCACCATCTTCGTCATAGACATGACCCTGTTCGCGCAGACGATCAATCGCTGCTTCGATCGCGCTCGCTTCGCCATTCTCGCCCTTGGCGTGCAGCGTGCGCTCCGAGAAAAACACGTCGAAGTGCACGTTAAAGCGCTCGAGCGAGTCTTGGATCTCGGCAAGCTGCAGCTGATAGCCGAGCTCTTCGGCCTGTTCGAGTGCTGCACCGCGATCGGTAGCGGCGAGTGCTGCGAGCCCTGGTAGCTGCTCAATAATCTGCGCGCCAAGGGCCTGAATGTAGGCACCGGGGTACGCGTCTTCTGGGGCGTCTTCGCCGAGGGCGGCGGCCAGCACAGAGCGACCGAACTTGTCCATCTGCGCGCCAGCGTCGTTGATGTAGTACTCGGTCGTCACCGTGGCACCGGCGGCGCGCAGCACCCGTGCAGTCGAATCACCCAGCGCGGCCCAGCGGGTATGCCCCATGTGCAGTGGCCCGGTGGGGTTCGCCGAGACGTACTCAAGGTTGATGTTTTCACCGTTGAGCGTGTCGCTGCGGCCGTAATCGTAGCCCTGCTCGACGACACGACGGGCGGTCTCGCCGGCACTCGCTGCGTCAAGCGTGATGTTAATGAAGCCTGGACCAGCGATCTCTGCCTTGGCTACACCGTCGATGACTGCTGCCTGCGCCACAACCTCTTGGGCAAGCTCGCGCGGGTTGACACCGAGCTTCTTGGCGAACTTCATCGCGACGTTCGAGGCCCAGTCGCCGTGTGCACGGTTTTTGGGTCGCTCCACCTGCGTATCAAGCTCGGTGACCTCAATCTCAGCCCCTCGGGCTTCGACGATGTCGGTCAGAATACGGTTGATTGCTGCAGAGAGTTCTTGTGGCGTCACAAGGGACAAGTCTACTCGCATCCTCGGTCACGAATTTCCGTTGACAGGAGCGAGCCGATAGAGAACTTCAGGGCGCCCCTTTCTCCCAAACCTGTGCGACGTGTCAACTTCGCCAACTCGCACGAGATAGTCCAAGTAGCGGCGCACGGTTGCACGGGATGCACCAGTGAGCCCACCGACGTCACTCGCGGTCATTGCTTGCCAGGACGACAGCGAGTGTCGCACTTTCTGGAGGGTTGCCGGAGACACCCCCTTCGGTAACGGCGCATCTTCAAGCTGGGTCTCATCAGTCTGGCGACGCCTGGGTTTTGACAGCACCGCCAACAGCTGGTCGATCTCTCCCTGTCCCAGCGGCACGTCAGCCTCGTCCTGCGCTACCCGTGCGGTAGCACGCCAGTCGGAGTACTCGGTCATTCGCGCCCGGAACGTTTCCTCAGAAAAAGGTTTCAGCAGGTACCCCGAGACCCGCGCAGATAGAGATTGACGCACAGTTCGCCGATCGCGTGATGAACTGACAATAAAAATGTCGACGTCAAGCCCATGCGCAGCACGGATCTGGTGCAGCACTTCGATACCGCTAAAACCCGGCAAATGGATATCGAGCAAGATGAGATCGATCGCAAGTCGGTCAGCGGCAATCACGGCATTCTCGCCTGTGCCAACGGCGGCCACTACATGAAACCCTTGAATCCGGGATAGATACTCTTTGTGCAGCGCTCGAGCCGCCGCGTCATCGTCGACAACGAGCACTCGAATCTGGCCACTAATCACGCGTTCTCCTTTGTGGCAGAACTACTTCGAATCGTGCGCCACCCAGTGCGGCTTCTCCCACTTCGATCGACCCGCCAGCGTCGACTACCTCCTGCAGCACGAGGGAGAGCCCAACGCCTCGCCGCTGCCCGTTGGGCGTCGATTTGGTTGAGATCCCACTATCGAACACGACATTCCGAAGGTGTGCGGGAATCCCTGGACCATCGTCTTCAACGGTCAGTGTGATCTCGTCAGCGCCCACCGCCCATTTCGTTTCAATGTTGTGCGCCCCCGCTTCGACCGCGTTGTACACCAGATTTGAGACGGTCGTCGAAAAAGCTCTGGGCGCTGTAATGAGGTTGGGAAATTGGCCCGTGCTCAGGCACACACCCTTGCGAACAGCCTCACGCGAAAGGCTATCTAGCAGTCCCTGAAGTTCGCTCGCAGGAATCAAGTATTCGTCGTGCTCGCTCCTTCGCCGAACGGTGTGCGTAGTTTTTGATCCAGATGCGTCACGGCGTTTTCTATCGTTGTCGTCCTGATCCGCTGACGCATTCGCAATGAGATTTGTGAGAAATGCTTCCGCCTCAGCATATTTGCCCGATGACAGATACCCCTGGGTGATGTGCAGTTGCGTGCGGAACTCATGCGTCTGCTCTTTCAACCCATCAACCAATTTAGCCCGTACTCTGGCACTGTGCGCCTGAATAGCGAGCAACCTTAGTCGCCTGTTGAGTCGCGTTGCTATCGCGGCCGCACCAAGCGTCCCCATAATCGCCGCAAGACCGATCCACGGCAGCGTCTCAAACACCGCCGTATGAAAGTCTTCGTCGATATCTGAGATCGGCACTCCTACCGACACCGTGCCTGCGGCCTCCCCTGCGACCAAGATACGGGTTTTGGCACGCAGCGTCGGTACGAGCTCGCCTTGTTCGACCCCGACGAACGGTTCTCCAGCCAGCACTGCAGAGTGGTCGGTCGAGAGCGGCTTACCTCGTTCACTCACTATTGGATGTGTGAGTCGAATCCCTTCATCGTTCGCAAACACGACAAAAGTGAACCCGGACGCTTGAAGGATCGCGTCGGCCAGAGGTTGGAGGTCTGCCGAAGCCCCGGCAAAGTCCAACTGCATTGCGTCCCTGACGCGATCCATCTTGGCGAGTCCCTCAGCGGCGTTCAAGACTCGTTCTTCAGCCAGTTTTCGCAGCGAATGGTCTTGCACTGCCACTGCGACACCAGCAGAAACGATCACCACTACCAACACGATCGCACACTGTATAAGAACGATGGCCCAGCGTTGACGGCTGCCAATATCGAGCGGTGCCCACTGCGCCTGGTTCGTCACGCGATCCTCTCAGGTCTAATTTGCTCATCCTCCCATACCCGCGAGCTTTCACGACCAGTTCGCGCTTAAATATCAGGCCTTGATCCGTCGTCGCACGAGCAGACCCACGCCTACGAGAGCGAGCAACCCTGCCAGCGTCAACGGCGCCGTAAGATTCCCCGCCCCCGTTTCGGCGAGCGGATCTGTTTCTTTCTCTACAGGAGGCTCAGGATCGACCCCTGTCGAAACGTCGTGGGTAGCCTGTGCGCTCGAAGTGAGGTGATTAGTGTCGCCCGAGTATGTCGCCACTACCGGCGAAGGAAGCGAGTCTTGCAGGGCGTCGAGCTGCCATGAGCTGTCACCCGCCTGTAGCTCTACAGTCCCGAGCGTCTTGTCACCGTGGGTCAGCGTCACCGTGCCCGTAGCCATCGTGCCAAATTGCGTCATCACTTCGCCTACAGCCGAGAGGATCGTCCCCTCGTCGTCAGTTTCCAGTTGGATCGAGAGCTCGGTCGTCGCCGGAGCCACCGTAAGGGTGCCAGGCGTTCCGACCGCAGTGATACTGCCGCCGGCAGCGTCTTTCAACTGCAGCTCCACTTCGTAAGATCCCGCGCTCTGTGTCGCTGCAGGAACTAAAGCTTCGAGGACTTCACCGTCGGCAATGCCCGTTACGTCGAGCACAGAGGTTTCCACTCCATTAACCATGAAAGTCGCAGTGGCAGGGTCGAAGGACCCCTTGGTGATCGTTCCTGTGAGCGTCACATCCTGCCCGTACGTCACTTGTACGTCGTTCACAACCGTGGTGGGATCAGTTGTGACACCAACCGACTGAAAGACGTATACAGAACCGCTCTTTGCACGTGCCAGAGGACTCGCGATGAGTGCGCGGTCGCCGCTGATGCTGAGTCCCCGACCGTAGATCTGCTGCCCGAAATAGTCGCCCGGCTGGGCGTCTGAGGCTGTCAGTACCTGTATCGGTGCTGGCGACTGGCGGCCGTTCGTGTCGCCGCTGCCCACTCGATCAATCGTGTCCATGGCGTACACGTACACCTCACCCGCGTAATCGGGTCCATGATCACCATTGGTGAGCAGCACCTCGCCGTCAGCATCCAGCGAGTAGCCGAAGCCAGTGGTGAAGGGCGGCGGTGTGAGCTTTCCTCCTGTTTGTGTGAGGGCGGCGTCGAACAGATACACAGCCCCCTGCGTGGTGTCTCCCGCGGCTACCGCTTCTGATGTGCAGCCGATTTCGGGGGTATCCGCGTTGTAGTTCAGCTCAATGGGTGAGCCGACAGCGAGGTAGTCGCCGAAGAACGAGAGCGACATTCCAAATGCCGGGCCGCCGCCAGCAGAATTCAGGCACGTCTTCGGGTCATTCATTGGCTGGCTGGTGAAGAGTGGTTCAGCGCCCGTGGCGAGATCCCAGAGATACACCCCTCCAACTGGTTTATTCGCGCCGTCCCTGAACTGCACTGCGCTGACGGCAGCCTTCGTCCCAGAAATTGCCACAGATTGACCCGTCACGCTGTGCGCAAGAGGTGTTGCCGCAATAAGTGGAGTCCAGGTTTCATTCGGAGCCGATACATCTACGGCAAACGCGAACCCTGCGTTTCGTAGATCATCAACTCGCGCATTCGGCACCCCAACAACGAGTTTGCCCGCGGAGTAGGACAGGGACTCACCAATGGAGGCTCCATAGTCCGTTACGCGCGACGGCTTCACGTCGGGCGTAAGCGATCTTGCGAGAGACCACTGCCCCGCTGCATCACGGAGATACTCGTAGACGGTCTGAGCTTTCGGCGCAGACACATAAGCCGCTGAAGCATCATCATTAAACACAACGGCAGCCCCAAATTCGGTATCCGGCTCGGGAGCGGCTACCGTGCTGGTCGACCAGTCTTGGGGAGTTGGCCCAACGAACTGTGCAAAGTCAACCGATTGTCCTTGGACACGCGTGTACGCCGCAAAGTCTCCTGAGAAATCCACGCTGTAGCCAGCACGGATGCCGTCAGCCGGCGAAAATTTCGCAACCTCGTTGTACTCCGGAATGGCCGCTAGGGCGGGCGATGTTCCGAGTGGGAGCAGCATAGCTCCCGCCATGAGTCCTGAGGCAAGCACACCAATACGTTTAGGCACGGGCATATTCCTTTCGTGATGACGCATTCGATGCTTTGGGGTATCGAATTGCTTTGGTGGGTCGAAGAGAATCGGCTAAACAGTCGCCGGTGTCGAGTCTTTGCGCTCGGTCACCTGGCCTGTGGCTTCAGTATCCGCCTCCAACTTCTCGGTAGCGTCTTCCACCGTTTCTGCGCGTCGCTTGCCTGGAACAATAAAGATGAAGAGCAAAAGTGCCACCACGGCGACTCCTACGTACAGCCCCGTACTCGTTTTGAGGAGGCTTGATACTAACCCGACGAATGGCGCGTGGAAGAAGTACTTATCTGCTTCGGTGATCACATAGGGTTGAGGATCCTCGGTCGCGTTCGCATCACCCCGCATGCGCATCTCAAAAGCGGTGGGGCTACCATCGACGGGTGAGATCTCGAGCACCCGGTGGGTGATGAGGCCTTCTCCCTGTGTTCGCTCCGTGGTAATGACGTCGCCAGGTGTAATGTCTTTAGCGTCGATCTTCGTCGTGAAAATCATCGAGCCTGTCGGAATCCCGGGCTCCATCGATCCGGACATGACATTGAGTGCCTTCACCCCGAAGAACATCGCCGATAAGAAGACCACGATCGAAAGTACACCCATCACCGCCGCAAGCGTAAGAACGCCCGAGCGAAAGTGTGTATAGATTGTGTTGATCATAGGGTTCCTTGGTTTCTTGTTTTGTGGTCGAAGTAGCGTGAACGCGCCTAGGGAGCGACCGATTGCGCGTCAAATCGGATCGCGAGTGCCGATTGGCCACCGTTGAAATCGACAGTCTGCGGGTCGTCAAGGTAGGTAATCGTGAGCACGAGGTTCTGGCGGCTTCCGCTGTCTCCGTCGACGAACACATCGCCGTGAGCAAGCGGCGCTTTCCCACGGGGCTCCAGCTTCCCTAAGGTGCCCACCGCTTCCTCCCAGGGCTTGTCTGCAAACAGTTCAACGCCGTCCAGCTTGGCTGAGAACCGCAAAAATTCAGTGATGTTTGGCTTCCCCGGTACTGCACCTTGATTGCCTTTCAGAAGCAACCGAAAGTCGACTACAGCATCAATCTTCGGGGTGTTGTTAAAGACGGGAATTTCGGTTTCGATCGTGCCACCCGGCACAAGGGCATCTGAGTCCTTAATTCGCCAGTCAAAACCTTTGTCGGTGTCGGCTTGTTCGACGGTTCCTGCCGGAATGACCACACCTATATCGAACTTGTTGGCGCTACCGATGCCAGTGCCCCCCAGGTTCAGGTTCGCCCAGTCGGTGAGGACTGCCGCTGTTGCGAGCGCGCCCGTGAGCAACAACGTTCCGGTAGCCAGCAACAGCCGCTTTTTGCCAGTGAGGCGGTGTAGGCGTTTCATAACTTCCGTATCCTTTTCGCTTATCTTCAATTGGCGGCTCTAACCGAAGACGCCGAGTCCAATATCAGTAATCAACCGCTTACTTGCGCCTACTGGCTTACCCAAGACACCTTGGGCGTTGTATCCCTGACCCCAGTTCTCACCGCTCGAAAGTCGCCAGATATAAAACCCCTGCCCCGCACTGAAATCGACGACGTCAGAGCTCACAAGCACTGGGGACTGCGGAAACTTGCCATAGTCATCGCTGGCACCGTAGCCATACAGGTTTTGGTTGGCGTCGAGCAAGATCGTCCCGGTGAACCCCGCTGCCGTAGATGTGATGTTGGCGAGCGAAGATTCGGGCACCAGACCGGGGTTGTGCGGGGCGGGGTTGCCTCCCCCGCTCGGCCTGCCGCCAATACGGGTGTCATTGCCACCCCAGGTCAGCACTCGGCCGTTCGACAGCACAGCGTGGCCCATGTCGATCCCGCCCGCCACCTGCACGATGTACGGTTCTCCCTGGCCCACATTGTTCTTGAACCACGGGCTCAACGCTTTCGATTGCCGCGCCTGGTTCAGACTTGCCTGGTCTGCGCGCGGCATTGAGCCTTGGCTCCCCCAATACCAAACTTCACCATTACTCAGGATCACCCAGAAGTTGTTGTAGGCGCCGTTGAGGTACATCGGAAATGCATCACCCGAGCTCGGATCGGGAAGACCTGGCACTTGGGTAGCGCCTCTCCCGCTCATCCCGCCATAGCCCGCTTCACCCCAGGCCCACACTGTGCCATCGTTGCGCACGGCGGCTCCTGCCTGCTCAGAGCTCGAGATCATTCCAATGTTCTCGAGTAGGGGGCCCGCACCGTTCCAGTGAGATCCGATCCGGATCTGGGCGGGCCGATTGTCGGGGCGCTGGTTGCCAGTGCCATCGCGTGCGGGGATGGTGCCCCAGCCCCATACGTGACCGGAGGATTGCAGCGCATTGTAGTTATAGATGCCGCCTGCGACAGACGACATTTCCCCGACGGGGAGGCCTCCGACGGGAGTGGCTTTCTGCCACAGGCCGCCGCGATTCGATCCGGCTTTGGCGTCGTTGGTGTTTCCCCAGACGTAGACGGTGTTGTCCGTTCCCAGCCCAACGCCAGTGTCGACGCTGCGTGCGGAGGTGAGCCCGGTCAGAAAGGGAGGCGGCACGTGGGCCGTGAGCGGCTCAGACCTCGCGTTTGCCTGATCCACATAGGCGGCAGCGGTAGCACCTGCAACCGCCAGCGCGCCCACGACCAAGGCCGTGAGGGTCATTCCTCCGACACCACGCGAGATCCGGCCGCGCCGTCGCACCGTACCCGACGTTGTCATTTCTGCACCGTCTTTCGTCTCATGATTACTGCACCAGTTCCAATAAGTAGCGCTGCGGCGATACCCGCCGCAGCGAGCGGTGCGCCTGTTTCAGCCAGGGCATCTGTAACCCCGGGGGTGTCACTCGTCTGTGCAACGAACGTGAACTGCAGGTTTCCCGATGCCCCCTGGTACTCGTTGCCAGCTTCTGCGGGCAACGACACCGTGCCCGTGAGGGAGATTGATTCCCCGGGATCTAGCTGACCAAGTACGGGAATCTGCGGCTGTAGCTGTGTGACGCTGAGATCATCTAGCAGCGTGCGGCCCGCTGAATCAACGATTGTGATTCGTGCGGGGGTGCTCCCCGATCGCAGGACTTCGTCCAGCTCGTTGACCGTCGACAGATCCACGTCCACCGGGTGCTTGGCTACATTCCGCACTTCCGTGCTCCAGGTTTCCGTGTGTCCGGGCGCCGGCATTGAAATGTGGCTCGACATTGGCGACACACTGATCAGGTCAGAATCCTGCGCGAGGGCCGGTGTCGACGCGATCGGAGCAACGAATAGTGCGACTACGATCCCAATAATGATTGTCTTCACGGTGTTGATACCCCTTCGAACCTCAGGCCGATCATGGTTTCTTTACCCGAGAGCATGAAGCTCGTCGAAGGATCGAGTCGCACGGACAGCTTGACCGAGTGAGTGTCACCCGGCACTACTCCGAGAAACTTGGCGTCGGGAAGCTGATTAAACATCTCTGACGACACCGCCGATGCCACCAGGGTGCCATCTAACGAAACGTCGAAGCGCATTTGATCGAATAGCGCAGAGCAAGCGCCTTTGCAGTCTTCACGCAGCACCAATTTGGGGCTCACGTCTCCGCTCGGGCCACCCGGTTCGATCCGTACGGTCGCTTCGTATTCGATCGGGTTATTTACCGAAATCACCGCGTCAGGCGTCGTCGGATAGACCACGGCTGAAGCTTCGTCGTCGGCATCGGCCCAATTGGAGCCGTCGGCCACCTGCACCTCAAACTCGTTCGGGTTGCCGATCGCTTTGCCCCCGAGATTCAGGTTGGCGTGATCGATATACGCTGCGCTCGTACCCGCGACTACGGTGAAACCCACCAGGCCAATCACAGAGCAGGCTGCGAGCATTTCGGTTCTTCGCCCAGGCGCGATTCTCACAGGCTTTCCCCTTCAAATCCAAAACGAACGTCTGTGCTCGCAAGCTGCCACCGGTTGTCGAGCGATTCGGGGATGTCGATCGTGACATCGAATACCCGATGTTCGCCGGCTGCAATCGGCCCCTCGAGCTGAATATCCTGCAGTTCGTTCGCCGGCACGCCCGTGATCAGGCTGCGCCCGTCTTCACTAACTGAGAAAAGTAGAGCCGGGAAGAGGTCAACAAAATTTCCCGTCTCCGGATCAAGTTCGTGGCTTCGATCGTGCGGATCGCTGATCTTGAGATCCACCTTGCCAGCCAGTTTTGGGCTCGCATTCTTAACCGCCACGGTGAGTTCAATCGTCTCACCGGGAACCACTACGAAATCTGATCCGTCGGCGGTCAAGGAGATTTGGAACGGAGCGGGGTTACCTTCCACCCAGCTCGCAGCCCCGGGCTGCCAGTTGTGTCCGGGTGCTCCAGCCGTCAAAATATTCAGCCGGTTCTCGCTTCCGTCCAGAAACACGGAGCTGTTTTCTACGTCGAGGATCACAGCGGCAGTGAGCAACGAGCCAGCCCCCAAAAAGAGGCCAGCAGCAAGCACAAGCCGCACATAACCGCTGCGTTTCATGATTCACTCCCGTCAAGATCAAGGTGGGGCAACCCTGTCGGCTGCCCCACCTCGAGATGGAACTTACGGCTTGACCGACGAGGCGTGGAAGTTCGCCTGGACGTAAGAGACCTTCTCCATCAGAGCATTGTTGGCTTCTTCGGAGCCCTGGTCAGGCAGCGTGATGGTCAACTTCAGCAGGCCTTCCTTTGCCGACGTGTATGTGCCGAGGTCGAGGTTGTTGACCTCGTCCTGCGAAACGTTCGTGACGAGCTCCGTGCCGTCGAGGGTGACGGTGTAGTCGAGAGCGTTTCGCATCTCAGGGCTCGACACGTGGTTAGGGCGATCCTGCAGCTTGAAGTCAATATCGGCAGAGAGGACGGGGCTCTCGTTGCGGAACGGGATATCGACGCTGATGGTGTCGCCTGGGGTGATCGTGTCAGCACCCGGAATGTTGATAGATACGCCCTCGGGGGTATTTGCTTCCTGCCATGCGCCGGGAACAGGGTTACCGAGCGGGTCGGTCTTAACGACCTGGATGTTGAAGCGGTTGTTACCACCAATACCCGAATCGTCCGTACCGCTTCCAAGGTTGAGGTTCGCGAAGTCCGTAAACGCCGCAGCGGTGGCAAGGCCCGCTACAACGAGCAGGCCACCGCTGGCCAGAATGATTCGCTTGCGCCCCGAAGTAGCGCTCTTCATTGTTGACATGACTGCATGTTCCTTTCACAAGGCCGTCTGGGCCAGGTGTCCTGGCGTTTACATGACACCTGGACGTAGCGTGTTAGCCAAGCTGCCGCTGTCTCCTTGTGAAAGACAGGGCCTGACTAACTCCGAGTGTGCCGAACTTGAGTCGCTGACGAGACGGAATGCCCAGTTGTACTCATTGATGCTCACGGCGGGCACGACGCAATAAAAAACGGGCCTGAACTGCTTTAAGCAATTCAGACCCGCTTCTGTCGCCGTGCCCCCGGAGGGATTCGAACCCCCGACCTTTGGTACCGGAAACCAGCGCTCTATCCCCTGAGCTACGGAGGCGAGGTACTGCGACCCGATCAGCTTAGCGTAAGTGCGGGCATGACTTCGAATCGAGCGGCGCGCGTCGGCCAGGGCCTTCGGGTTCAGGCGCGATCCGGAGCAATCACAGCATAGATCGCGGTCGTAACGCGCTCCCCCTTGACCCACGCGCTGTCACGCAGCGTCGCCTCGCGGCGCATGCCGAGGCGCTTTGCAAGCGCGGCCGAAGCCGCGTTGCGCGCGTCGAGCTGCGCCGCGACCCGGTGCACCCCGTGCTGCTCGAACGCGACCGTGAGCAAGGCGCTTGCTGCCTCGGCCGCGTACCCCTTCCCCTGCCATGCCGGATCAAACGCCCATCCGATTTCGGCGATGCCGTGTGCGCGGTCGGTGTACCACAGCAGCACCTGCCCAATGGGAACAGCGGGTTCTGCGCGAACTGTGCGAACTGCGCGCTCGGTGTTGCCCGCAAGCTCGACCGCAAGCGTGAGGCCGCCCGCCTCGCCCTCGAGGTCGTTCTTAGCGATGTGCTCGGCTAGCTTCTGCCGCGTGAAGTCGATACTCCACGGCTCATAGGGCAAAAAGCGCGCGACATCTTCGCGCGAGAATAGCGCGTATAGCCAGGCAGCGTCGGCCGCCCGGTGGGGCCTAAGCCGTAGTCGCTCGGTGATAATCGGATAGCTGATTTGTGATGTCACACTTCACACTAGGCACAATTTTGTTCGCGTCAAATTGTGAAATTCGCGCATTGCTTGTTACATTGCCCGATGGGAAGTTACGCACTGCGGCGATTTCGATGTCGCAGTGCGAGGGTCGAAGTCGTCTGCGCGCTTCTTGCCGCGCGAAGCACAAGACGTCAGTTTCGCGCGGGGACAATGACCCCCACTGAAACGGAACCTTTTGAATACCGGCACCATCGAAGTCGCCCCCGGGGCAGCCACTGCCCCAGCCAGCACGGGCACGGCCGCCCACAAACACCCAGCGATCACGTTCTGGCAGGGCGTCGCCATCATCTTCGGCACGAACATCGGTGCCGGCCTACTCAGCCTGCCCTACGGCTCTCGCCAGGGTGGCTTCCCCGCCCTGATGATCGCGCTGCTCATCTCGGGCTTTCTCGCGACCGCGTCGATGCTGTATGTTGCCGAGGTCGCGCTGCGCACCAAGCAGCCACTGCAGCTTGCTGGCCTCGCGCAAAAATACCTCGGCAACACCGGATCATGGCTGGTTTTCGCTGGAGTCGTCGTCAACGGTTTGGGTGCGCTCATCGCGTATGCATCGGGTAGTGGAAGTCTGCTCGCAGACCTGCTCGGCGTGCCTCCCATGCTTGGCAGCATCTTGTTCTTTGTGCCCGCCGTCGCCATCATGTGGCTTGGCCTACAGGCCACCGGCAAGTCTGAGCAGGCGATCACGGTCACGATGCTCGCTCTCATTCTGGTGTTGTGTGGCTGGACGTTTGTGGGACCGGGCCTGCACGCCGAGTTCCTCACGTATATGCAGCCCTACTTCATCATTCCGATCGTCAACCTCGCGGTATTTGCGTTCGTCGCGCAGTACACCGTGCCCGAGCTCGCGCGCGGCCTCGCCGCGACCAACCCCCGCGCGCTGCCGCGCACCATTGTCGTAGGCATGAGTGCGACGGGTTTCTTGCTGGCGCTCGTGCCGCTCGCGGCGCTCGGCATGATGGGCCCCGACGGCATCACCGAGGTTGTCACAATCGCCTGGGGCCAGCAGCTTGGCACCGCCGCGTATTACATGGCCAACATTTTTGCTGTGCTCGCCATGATGACGTCGTTCTTGGGCATTGGGTTCACCATGATGATGAACATCTTTGACCGTTTCAAGTGGCCTTCTGAGGGCTCACGGCGGCACAAGGTGGCAGCGATGGCCATCACCGTGGTGCCGCCGTTTATCATCGGCGTAGCTGGCTGGGCCGGTTTTGTGTCGGCACTCGGTTACGCGGGCGGCTTCGCGGGTGCGATCATGTCGATTGTTCCCGTGATGATGCTGCACCGCGCGCGCAAGCACGGCGACCAGGAGCCCGCCTGGGTTGCTGGCTGGATCGCGCACCCCGCCATTCAAACGGCGCTCATTGGCGTCTTTGGTGCGGCTTTTGTGTTCTCCATCCTTTCAGTGCTGGGACTGGTGCCGCAGGGCTGGCTGTAGTCCTGGCTACTTAAACTGGGGCCTGGTGATTTATCTTCGTCCACAGGGCCCCTTTTAGGGGTCTCTACGTTCGAATCTGTGGATAACATTTCCCGAAGATTTGTACGATTCATGAGATAATAGATACATGACTCCCACCACCTCGCCCCAGTTCCCGGCACACAGTGCGTGCCGGGAACTGGGGCGAGTCACCGGCCGTTGGAGCGTGCTTGTATCATGACCGCTTACGCCCCGGGCCCTACTCCTCGCGCATCGCGCGGGGCAGGGGCCGGGGCGGGCCGCAGTGCTGGCGGTGGTGGCTGCGGTAAGGGGCAGAAGAAGCCCCGCAAAGAACAGCGCGAACGGCGTCGTGACGGCCGCACCACGAACGAGGCCGTCACCTATGTTGAAGAACTCACGCGCATGCAACGGCGCATCGACCGCGACCGCATGGACGAATACGCCCGCCTCGTCGCGGTCGCGTCACATGACCGCTCCCCCGCCCAGCTCGGGCTGCGCTGCCTCCGGGCAGAACTCGCGGCCGCGCTACACGTGAGTGAACACGCGGTCGAACGTGAACTCGACCTCGCCCACACCCTCGCCACCCGCTATGTCGCCACGAGTGAAGTGCTGGGGGCGGGGCTTGTCGGGTTGGCGCATGTGCGCGTGATCTGTGACGCGGGCACGATCATCGGATCAGGCGAGGGATCTGCCGTGCGGCACGCGAAGTACGAAGCGGCCGTGCTGAAGTACGCGATCGAAGAAACCCCGACCAGGTTGCAACCCATCGCGAAGCGGCTCGCCGAGGAATACGCTGAAGTGTCACTTGACGAGCGGCACGCGGCCGCCCGCAAGCGGCGCCGCATTGAAGTGGTTGACCGTGAAGACGGTATGGCCGAGCTGTATGCGTATTTGCCGGCCGAGATCGCGTACGCGATCAAGGACCGGGTGCAGCGCATCGCGAAACAAACCTGGACCGTCGAGGTCGTCACGGTCGAGGCCGAGCGGCAGGCCGCCGCACGTGAAGACGCCGCCCGCGAGGCCGCCGCGCGCGAAGCCGCCGCGCGGGCTGCTGCCCCCCAAGCGGCTGAGCAGGCGGGCGAGGCCAGCCAGGCGGGCCAGACGGCAGAGCCGGCGCCGAGCCTGGCCGATCAAGTGGCACCGGCGCGCACCCTCGACGAGGTGCGCGCCGACACCCTCGCTGAGCTGCTGCTCAACGGTAACCCGTACACCGAGCTTGATGTGAGCGACGGCAGCAAAGCAGCGCAGGTACCCAGTGGGTTCTTCGCGCACGTGCAGGTGCTGGTGCCCATCGCCTCGATCCCGGCCACAGCAGACCTCGCCACCGGCACCAGCGCCGCATCCCCGCGGCAGGTGTGTGAACTCGTGGGGTACGGGCCGATCGCTTCGCAGATCGCGCACGACATGCTTGCCCTCTCCCGCAACGTCTCCCGCGTGGACGAAGACGAGTACGGTAACGTGCTGCGCGTCGACCGCTATAAACCGACGAGGGCGATGCGTAACCTGTTGTGGGCGAGAGACCGCAGGTGCAGGTTTCCGGGCTGCACCCGGCTCCCCATAACCTGCGACATGGACCACACGATCGCGTGGGAACACGGCGGCCCCACCACCACAACTAATTTACAACTGCTGTGCAAAGCACACCATTCCTTGAAACACGGCACGGATTGGCGGCCCGTGCAAGACCGCACGGGCACGGTGACGTGGAAGAGCCCGACCGGTCGGGTACACACGGACCGGCTCGCGGGCCGCCGCTACCCCCGCCCCGACACTGGCCCCGACATCGACCCTTACGGCGACTGTGAGAACGGGCAGGCCGACGATCTTGGGCCCGACCCGTGGGACGAGGCGCCAGCGGTGGCGCAGGAGTTCAGCGAGTTTTTGTGGTGGCGCCAAGCGAGTACGGAAGCAGACCGCCCAAAACCAGCAGACACCACCCCAGCAGGCACAGCCACAGGCCCCAAGCGCGAGGTGAGGTTCGTGACTGCCGACGACACCGACAGCACCGACAGCACCGACGGCAATGACGCAGGCACGGGCGATGAGGCTCGCAGCAGCGAAGCCACCGACTGCAGAGCCTGGCACAGCGGGTTCACGGTACGCGACCGGCTCACCGCCCTCGAGAAGCACGCCATCACCTGCGGCTGCAACTACCCCGAGTTCTGCGACCGCGACTGCGGCACAGAGCTCCGTGCAGAATACGAGCGCAGGGCCGCCCGCAGCGTACCCAAAGAACGGCCGTTCTAGATCTATGTTCTGGCTCACGGCACGCTGATATGTTCGAGGTTACCGCTCGCGCAGGCACAAGGAGTTTCAATGACGCAGCAGCTACTCGCACCGCATCCGGCAGATCGCGTGGACGCGATCATCGAGACAATCACCCTCGCGTTTGCAGGCGACCCGATGTGGGGGCCGATGCTGGCGGGACCATTGGCCGGCGACCTGTCTGTCGCACGGCAGTACTGGAAACTATTTGTAACGAGCGCACAGCGGTACCCCCACACTTACGTCGCAGCCCCGCCCGCGCCGACACCACCTGGAACCTCACCCGTGGCCGCCACCACGGTGTGGCTACCGCCGGGCGGCGCAGAGCTGTCTGAGACTGAAGACGCCAACTTTAGCGATTTTGCGGCACAGCTTCTCGGTATGGCTAAGCGCGATGAACTCTTCTTGGCTTCTGAGCGCTTCGAAGCCGCACACCCAACCGAACCGCATTACTATTTGAGCTTGCTCGCCACGCACCCCGATCACCGAGGGCACAATCTCGGCATGGGGCTACTCGCCGCGAACCTCGCGCATTTCGATTCGCTTGAGGCACCAACCTATCTAGAGTCGTCAAACCCGGCAAATGACCTGCGCTACATGACTCTCGGCTACGAACGCCACGGCTCGATCGAGCTGCCCTCGGGCCTCACGCTCAGCACATTCTGGCGCGAACCGCACACCCCCGCTACGCCAGCGACATAAACAGCTTCTCGAGTTCTTCTTTGTCGGGTGCACCCTCTGCATCGGGGTTAGTAAGGCACTCTTGAAGCGCCGTCGAGATCACCAGGAATCCCGCACGGTCGATCGCTTTTGATACCGCCGATAACTGCTGCACGACATCTCGGCAGTGCTCGTCTCGCTCAATCGCGTCGATCACTGCCCCCAGCTGCCCCTGGGCACGGCGCAACCGGTTGACAATCTTGCGTTTGGTCTGCGCATCATGCCGCGCATCCTGCTGCGATTCAATTTCCATGACAATGTCCTCCGCGCTTATTGCTCTTGACACCAACAATACCCGAGGGGGTATAGTTAGTCCACAAATACCCCCGCAGGTATTCAATGACCCATCTACCCGATCGGAGCGCCCCATGTGCCGACCCACCACTTGCCGCACCTGCCAGAAGACGACGTGGGCTGGCTGTGGCCAGCACGTCGCAATGGTTAAGAAGAGCGTGCCCGCATCTAACTGGTGCAGTGGCAAGCACTCCCAGGCCGAGGTCGACGCCGCCCGCACAGCCCGCCCAGGGTTGTTCGCGCGCCTGTTCGGCCGCTAACCCGCGGGCAGTCGCACCTCTGCGGTGAGACCACCACCGGTTCTGGCATGCAGCGCGAGGCTCCCCCCGTGGCGGGCCACGATTGCACGCACAATCGATAGCCCCAACCCGCGCCGGCCACCGCCGACCCGGTCTTCCCCGCGAGCGAAGGGCTCAAGCAACCGCTCCAGCGCCGTGTCTCGCAGCTCAGCGCCAGTGTTCGACACACGCAACACCGCGAACTCCCCTTCGCGGCTCACCTCCACTTGTACGCTGCCACCCGGCACATTGTGCTGCACCGCGTTCTGCACGAGGTTTTGCACGAGCTGCCGCAGCAGCACGGCGCTGCCACGCACGGGCGCTGGCTGATCCGGAGCCCGCGTGGCCACCTGCACGGTGACGTCGTGCGCGCTCGCCAGATCAGAACAGCGCGAAGCCTCACCAGCAACGAGCGGCACGAGATCGACCAGCTCGGCCGGGGCTCCCTGGCCCGTGCCCTCGATCTCGGCGAGATCGAGCAGCGCCTCGACGGTCTCGACGCTGCGCTCATTGACCTCACGCAGGCGAGTGAGCAGCGCACGGTCGGGCCCTCCGGGCGTGACCAGCGCGACGTCGAGCATCGTGCGTGTCGTCGCGAGTGGCGTGCGCAGCTCGTGCGACGCGTTCGCGGCAAACCGCCGATGTGCTTCGACCGAGCGCTCAATCTCGGCAAGCATCGTGTCGAACGTGTCGGCGAGCTCAGAGATTTCATCACGCGGCCCGGTTGCCCCGATACGGTGATCGAGTTCACCCGTCGCCGCGCGCTTCGCCGCTTCGTTGACCTCGGCGAGCGGCTGCAGCATGCGACCTGCCAGCAGCCAGGCCACGGCCGCGGTCGCAAGCGCGAGCACTGCGAGCGCCACCACGGAAACCGTCACGAGCACGCGCAACATGTCGTCTTGTGTTGCAACCCTGATCCCTGCGTCGGGGTCGAGCTGCACCCCCGGTTCGAGCTGAATTTGCAGCCCCGTGGCACCAAACGAGTAGCTGGGCACCACGCTCATAAACACCGTCACAATGGTGATCAGAACCGCGCCACAGATCGTGACGAGCAGCGCATACGAGAGCGCGAGCCGCGCACGCACTGTGAGCCTGCGCCGTCTCACCAGCTCAGCCACGGGCGTCTGTCGAATCTGTGTTGAGATCGATCGCATACCCCACGCCCGGCTCAGTGCGGATCACCCAGGGCTCACCAAGCTTGCGGCGCAGCGTGCTGATCGTCACCTTCACTGATTGGGTGAAGGGGTTTGCATTCTCGTCCCATGCCTTTTCGAGCAGTGTTTCGGCGCTCACCACGCGACCCGGGTCACGCATGAGCACGTCGAGCACGGCAAACTCTTTGCGACTAAGCCGAACAAACCGACCGTTGCGATAGACCTCGTGGCGAAATGGGTCGAGCGTAACGCCCGCCGCGTGCAGCTGCGGCGGGAGCGTGGTGAATTTGCGGCGACCGAGTGCACGCACGCGCGCCACAAGCTCTTCAAAATCAAAAGGTTTTGCAAGATAGTCGTCTGCGCCGAGTTCGAAACCATCGACTTTGTCGCCGAGGCGCCTGGCGGCCGTGACCATGAGAATGGCTGGGCGTGTCTCACGCGCATTGAGTTCACGGCACACATCGTCACCGCTCAGGCCAGGCAGGTCACGGTCGAGCAGCACCACATCGTACGAACCAAGTTCGACGGCCGCGAGCGCTTCATCACCGCGCTGGGCGATGTCTGAGGCGATCGACTGGAGCGCAAGCCCCGCCTTGATGGCGTCTGCCAGGTAGGGCTCGTCTTCGACGATCAGTACACGCACGAGTGTCTCACTTTCTATGGCGGCTTTCTATGGCGGCTGCATCGGGTTCGTGTTTCTTATGCAAGTCAATCACGCAGTTAAGCACGCGGCCGGTAAAGAAAAGGTAAGTGTCTACCTTTACCCCGTCGCAACCTCACGTTCGATGAGATGGATTCATCCCCGCCAAACACGGCAGGGCGCGGCTCGCCTCTTGGGTCGCGATTTCACCCCCACTTCGAACGAAGGATCTCACTGTGACTGATTCACGTATGACCCCCGCCGCAATCGCGCTCATTGGCCTGACCGCTGTGGCCACACTGGCGGGATGCAGCACGCAGGCTTCACCCGGCACTACCGGTGATCTCGCCAAGACAGCCGAGATGGGCGCTGAAGAGTGGCAGCACGAATTTGAGAAGTGCATGAAGGCCGAGGGCGTCGACCTTGACGCGGGTATTCCCATGAATGCCGACACGAGCGGGGTTGCCCCGGGTGCAAGCGAGGGCGGCGACTACGGTGCCGCGCAGACCGCCTGCACCACAAAGCTCGGCGCCGCCCCTGTCGCCTCTGATGTACCCGATGACGCCGAGCTCACGAGCATGATGCTCGACATGGCCAAGTGCATGCGCGCAGCCGGCTATGACATGCCAGATCCCAAGCCCGTCGATTCGTCGAGCGGCATGAGTGTGCAGCAGTGGGGTGTGCCCGACGCTGATCCGGCAGATATTGAGCGCTGCACAGTCGAGGCCGGTCTCGCTTCGCCCGCGCAGGGCGGCGCCGAGGGCGACACCGAGGGCGCATCGGGGTCGGCAGAATGAGCACGAAGCGCAAAACTGTGATCATCGCGGGGGCTGCCGTGCTTGCGCTGGGAGCTGGCGCTGGTGTGACCGCGCTGCTGGCACAGCCCGCGCCCGAGGCCGACGCTGCCCAGCCCACCACAGAAACAGTGGCGGCAGAGGAGGGCGCCCTCACCGAGCGGGTCGAAGCAAAGGGCAAGCTATCGTTTGGCGGCGCACAAGAGGTGGGCACCCAGTTACAGGGCACAATCACGTCGATGCCGAAGGCGGGATCCCTAATCGGGTTGGGCAACGAGCTGATGCGGGTGGACGACAAGCCCGTCACGCTCATGCACGGCGCGTTGCCTGCCTGGCGCACACTCGAACCGGGCATGACGCGCGGCAAGGACGTACAGCAGCTCGAACAGAATCTCGCGGCTCTCGGGTTCTTCGAGTACGAGCCCGATGACATTTTTGACTGGAACACACAGTATGCGATCGGCAATTGGGAGGAGGCCCTAGGTATGCCCCGCACCGGCAAGATAGATCTTGGTCGCGTCGTGTTTAGCCCAGGCGATCTGCGTGTTGCCGAGCAAAAGTCGCGTGAGGGAAGCGCTGCTTCGGCCAGTGCGTTCACAGCAACCGGTACCGTCAAGACGGTTACGGCCGATGTCGCGCCCGAACTGCGCGACCTGCTACAGGAGGGCACTGAGGTTGATCTGGCTTTGCCCGACGGTACGCAGACCAAGGGCACCGTGACCGGCGTGGGTGCCCCCGTTGAACGCGAGGACAAGTCGGGGCAGAAGTCCCTCAAGCTGCCCGTCACGGTCGCACTCGCTGACCAGGCGGCCGCCGAAGCCTTTTCTGATGTGAGTGTAGGACTCAGCGTCACGAAGACGGTGCGTGAAAACGCACTCACTGTGCCCGTGCGCGCACTGCTTGCCCAGCCCGGCGGCGGCTACGCCGTTGATGTGCAGACGGGTACAAAGATCAAGCGTGTGCCGGTCGAGCTTGGCGCGTTTGCGAGCGGCAATGTCGAGGTCACAGGCGGAAAACTGCGCAAGGGCGACAACGTGGTGGTGTCTGAATGACAACGCCACACACCGGCGCAGCTGAGCCGCTCATTGAGCTCAGCGGAGTTAGTCGTGAGTACGGCGCCCCGCCCACCGTGGCGCTCGACAGTGTGAGCTTTCAGATCGACGCGGGCGAAATGGTGGCGATCACCGGCCCCAGCGGTTCGGGCAAGTCGACGCTCCTCAACCTGATCGGCACGCTCGACCGCCCTTCGAGCGGCGAAGTCACGATCGGCGGCAGTCGGGTGTCTGATCTCGGGGACGCTCAATTATCGGCTCTTCGTTCGCGCACCATCGGGTTTGTGTTTCAGCAGTACCACCTCGAAGACAGTTTGAGCGCGACCGATAACGTCGCGACCGGCCTGCTCTATTCTGGTGTGCCGCTCGCTGAACGGCGGGAGCGCGCTCGCGTAGCGCTCGGTCGTGTCGGGCTCGAAGACCGCGCCGATCACAAACCCAAACAGCTTTCGGGCGGCCAGCGGCAGCGCGTCGCCATCGCGCGCGCTGTGATCGGCGACCCACCGCTCATTCTCGCTGATGAGCCCACTGGGGCGCTCGACACCCAGTCGGGCGCTCAGGTCATGGACGTGCTGCGCAGCTTGAACGCCGACGGCACGACCGTGCTGGTCATCACGCACGACCGTGATCTCGCGGCCCAGCTGCCGCGCCGGATCGCGGTGCGCGACGGCGTGATCCAATCTGATTCGAGGGAGGTGGCTCTTGTCTGAGCCGACACGCTCGCGTTTGCGGGTCTCAGACCTTATGCGTCTGGGCATTCAAGGGCTTCGCGCGCACCCCATGCGCGCCACGCTTTCTGCGCTCGGTATCGCGATTGGTATTGCCGCGATGATCTCGGTCATCGGCATTTCGATGTCGAGTGAGGCGAAGGTGCAAGAGAAGCTCGCCGCGCTTGGCACGAATCAGCTGACTGTGCAGGCGGGCAAGTCAATCACCGGCGAGCAGGCCAAGCTCCCCGCAGACTCCCCCGAACGACTCAAACGCGTTGAAGGTGTCACAGAGGTCGGCTGGATCGCTGAGCTCAAAGACGTGGGCGTGTACCGCAACGGTTTCATTGACCCGGGTGAGACATCTGGGCTCAAGGTTGCTGCGGCCGGCCAGACCCTGCCCGAGGCGACTTCGGCCACGCTCGCTCGCGGCGTTTGGCTCAACGAGGCAACGTCGCAGTACCCAGTGACGGTTCTCGGGGCGACCGCGGCAAAGCGCCTGGGCATCACTGTGCCCGGTTCTACCGTCACAATTGACGGCAAAAGTTACACCGTCGCAGGGTTACTTGCGCCCAGCCCGCTCGCCCCCGAACTCGACACAATGGCCCTCATCGGCCAGAAGCAGGCGGCTTCCGACCTAGGCTTCGCTGGCCACCCCACCACGATCTACGAGCGGTCAGCTGAAGATCGGGTCGGCGCGATTCGAGAGCTGATTCCCGCGACCGTGAGCCCACAGGCACCGGGCGAGGTGCAGGTGAGTCGCCCGTCCGATGCGCTCGCCGCGCAGAACACCATCGATCAGGAGTTCACCGGCTTGCTCGTCGGTGTCGGATCGATCGCGTTGCTCGTCGGCGGCATCGGCGTGGCCAACACCATGGTCATCACGGTGCTCGAGCGTCGCCGTGAGATTGGGCTGAGGCGCTCCCTCGGCGCCACCCGACGCCACATCAGGCACCAGTTTCTCGTGGAGGCCGTGCTGCTGTCGGCATACGGCGGACTCGTGGGTGCCGTGCTCGGTATCGGCATCACCGCCGGCGTCGCCGCGGCGAACGGCTGGACCGCGACGATACCGCCCGCTATTGTGGCCCTCGGAATCGGCGTCACGATCATCGTGGGGGCGATCGCGGGCATGCTACCCGCCATGCGCGCCGCCAAGGTCTCCCCCACCGAGGCGCTCGCGGCCTAGGTGCCGGCAGGCTCCGGATCAGGGTACTGGTGCAAAGGTTGAGGCGGATTCCACGAATCCCCACAACCTTTGCACCAAAGTTTTTGTTGAGGTAGCAAACGAGCAGCTGGGCGTTCTTGTTCACTGGAGTCGTGGGCACTGTAATGTACGCCCGTCATGCCGAAATGTCATGGCCGTTCGTATGGCGGCTGACACTCGGCATCGCGCCGGGCGCACTTGTAGGAGCATTTTCCAATCAATGGTTACCCGATGCTGTCGCCCTCATGCCGCTGGCAGTGTTGGTGACGGGCGCCGGCTTGCTCCACCTCAGGCGCCTCGCCCGGCCCGGCGCTGCGCCTGACCGGCCGATCACGACGATTCCCACCCCGCGCATCGTCACCATTGGTGTGCTCGTCGGCTTCGCCTCGGCCCTCACCGGCACGGGCGGCCCGGTGTTTCTCGTGCCAGCTCTACTCATGCTGCGCGTGCCAGCACTTCCCGCTATCGCAGCGAGCCAGGTCATTCAGATTCCGCTCACCCTATTTGCGGTGACCGGGTACGCCCAGGTTGGCGCGATCAATATCGGAGTCGGCGCCATGATCGGGTCGATCGCTGCGGTTGGCGTTGTCATTGGCGCCTGGACCGCCGTGCGCCTGCCACGCAAACTCCTCAGCCGCATCACGGGCGGTGCGCTCACCGGCTTCGGCATCACACTTCTCGTCACTACTTTCGCCGCCCTGTAACACCGGCTTGATCCGGAGCGAAGCGCCAGCGCAGTTAGTCTTCGAGCGCCGCGCCGCGGCGATCGACGAGCCCCCAGGTGGCTGCGGCCGCGACGACGAAGAAGATCGCGAAAACCGCGAATGTAAGGCCGGATCCGCCGGCCGCGAGCATCACCGGCACGGTGAGCGGGGCGATGATCGATGCGATGCGGCCGAACCCTGCAGCCCAGCCGGCGCCCGTGCCACGCAGCGAGGTCGGGTACAGCTCGGGCGTCACCGCGTACAGCGCGCCCCACGCGCCGAGGTTGAAGAATGATAGCGCCATGCCCGTCGCGATGATCGCGCCCTCTGCGTGCACCGTGCCGAACAGGATCGCCGAGACGGCTGAGCCCGCAAGAAACACCGACAGTGTGAGCCTGCGCCCCCAGACTTCGATGAGCCACGCCGCCACGGCGTAACCCGGCAGCTGCGCGAGCGTGATGATGAGGGTGAATCCGAAGGAGCGTACGAGGCTGAACCCCGCGTCGACGAGGATACTCGGGATCCAGATAAACGCACCGTAGTACGCGAAGTTGACGCAGAACCAGACCGTCCAGATGGCGAGTGTGCGGCCGCGCAGCTCACGTGACCAGAGCGCGGCGACACGCGAGCCCGTGCGTGGGGCGGGGGTGGATTCTGCGATCGGCTGCGCCGCCGCAGAATGACCCGGGGAGACAGCCGCCGCAGAATGACCCGGGGAGGCAGCCATCGCAGAATGACCCGGGGAGGCAGCCGCCGCAGCCTCGAAGCTTGCCACGACCTGCTCTGCTTCTGCCGTGCGGCCGCGGCCGCCCAACCAGCGGGGCGACTCGGGCAGCGCCCAACGCACGACCATGGCCCAGACAGCGGGGATCGCACCAAGTGCGAACGCCCAGCGCCAACCGTGCTCAGACGCCGGCACCACGAAGTAACCGATAAGTGCCGAGGCCGTCCAACCGACCGCCCAGAATGCTTCAAGGATCACGATGATGCGGCCGCGAATGCGGGCGGGTGCGAACTCGCTGACATAGGTGGAGGCGACGGGCAGCTCGGCACCGAGGCCGAGGCCAACAAAGAACCGCAGCACGAGCAAGATCGCCACGCCGCCCGCGAGTGCGCTCGCGCCCGTCGCGATGCCGTAGATCAGCAGCGTGATGGCAAAGATCTGGCGGCGGCCGAACCGGTCGGCGAGCAGCCCGCCGAGGCTCGCACCGATCGCCATGCCAACAAAGCCGATCGATGCGATGAGCCCGGCTTCGCCGCTCGTGATACCCCAGTGCTGCGTGAGCGCCGCAATGATGAACGAGATCAGCCCCACGTCCATCGCGTCGAGCGCCCACCCGATGCCCGAGCCCGTAAGCACTTTGCGGTGCTTGCGCGTAAACGGGAGTGCGTCGAGACGCTCGGCAATAGTGGGCCGCGGGGTTTCACTCATGCGATCAATCGTATGACGCCCGCGACGCCGCTAACACTCGATGACATTCACGGCGAGCCCACCGCGCGAGGTTTCCTTGTACTTATCGCTCATGTCACGGCCGGTATCGCGCATTGTCGCAATCACCTGGTCGAGCGTGACGTGGTGCGAACCGTCGCCCATGAGGGACATCTTCGCGGCGTTCACCGCCTTCGACGCGGCAATCGCGTTGCGTTCAATGCATGGAATCTGCACGAGCCCACCGACCGGGTCACAGGTGAGCCCGAGATTGTGCTCCATCGCGATCTCGGCGGCGTTCTCAACCTGCTCGGGGGTGCCGCCCAGCGCGTGCGCGAGGCCCGCTGCCGCCATCGAAGACGCCGACCCAACCTCGCCCTGGCAGCCCACCTCAGCGCCCGAGATCGATGCCTGTTCTTTGTACAGCACGCCGACGGCCGCCGCCGTCAGCAGAAACTCGGCGATGACTCGCGCTTTATGGGCTTCGCTCCAGTCACGCGCGCCGGGGGCGTAGTGCACCGCATAGAACAGCACGGCCGGAATAATGCCCGCCGCCCCGTTCGTGGGGGCCGTCACCACGCGCCCACCCGACGCGTTCTCCTCGTTCACAGCGAGCGCGACGAGATTGATCCACTCCTGCCAAAACTCGGGGTCGCGGTGCGGGTCGCGCTCTCGCATGCGACGGTGCCACTCGGGCGCGCGCCTGCGCACTTCGAGTCCGCCGGGTAGCGTGCCGGTGCGAGTGAGGGCCGAGTCTTTGCACGCCTCCATTACGAGCCACAGGTGCGCAAGCCCCGCGTCAATCTCTTCGTCGCTGCGCGTGACGCGCTCGTTCGCGCGCATGACGCCCGCGATCGAAAGCCCCGTCGCGCGCGCGTGCGCGAGCAGCTCACGCGCGGTCGTAAACGGGTACGGCTGGGCTGCGACCGCAGCCTCAAGCCGGTCGCGTACGTCGTCCTCTGCGCCCTCGCGCACGACGAACCCGCCGCCTACTGAGAAGTAGGTCTGCTCGTCGAGCAGGTCACCCGCGGCATCGAACGCGGCAAGGCGCATGCCGTTCGTGTGTCGCGCGAGCACCGTAAGCGGGTGCAGCACGAGATCGTTCGTGCTGATCCGGATCATGGGTGCGCTTGTGCCGGTGGGATTCAGCTGCGCCCCCAAGCGAATCTCGCCGCTTGATTCGATGCGGCCCAGGGCGGCATCGACCTCTGTGGGCAGCACCTGCTCTGGGTCGAATCCCTCGAGCCCGAGCAGCACGGCAGTGAGGGTGCCGTGGCCGCGCCCGGTCGCTGCGAGCGAACCGTAGAGGTGCACGTCGAGCGACCGGGCACCGGTGAGGAGGCGAGCGTGGGCGAGGCGCGCCACAAAGTGGTGTGCGGCCCGCATCGGCCCGACGGTGTGCGAGCTTGATGGGCCTATGCCCACCTTGAACAGGTCGAACACGCTAACGGCCACGCTGCCTCCTTAGTATGGTGAACCGGCTACGCGACCTGCGCGTCGTTCTCGGCCGCGTACTCCTCGGGAGTGAGCAGCGGGCCTTCCTCGGTGACGGCAACCTTAAACAGCCACGCGGCGCCGTAGGGGTCGGAGTTGATGAGGGCGGGGTCTTCGATCGCGGCCTCGTTGCGCTCAACGACTTCACCGGTCACGGGCGAGTAGATCTCAGACACCGACTTGGTCGACTCGACCTCGCCGCACACCTCGCCCGCGGTGACGGCGGTGCCCACCTCGGGCAGGTCGACGTAGACGATCTCACCGAGAGCGTCAGCCGCGACCTCAGAAATACCGATCGTGGCGGGGCTCTCGCTCGTCAGCCACTCGTGCTCGGCCGAGTAGCGCAGTCCAGTCTTTACAGTGCTCATAGTTGATTCCTTAAGATGTGTGATGGTGTGTTGAAGTTTGTGCGATGGGTAAGCGTGCTACGCGCCACGCTTGTAGAAGGGCAGCGCGACGACCTCGAACGGCTCGGGCTTACCCCGCAGATCGACCTCGACGGCCGTACCGACCGCGGAGTGTTCGGGGGCGACGTAGGCGAGGGCGATCGGGTGACTGAGCGTGGGGCTCGGCTGCCCGCTTGTGATCTCGCCCACCTGTTCGCCGTTCACCGAGACAGCGTAGCCGCCGCGGCCCGCACGACGGCCCGCGCCCGTAAGACCTACGAGCACGCGCGCGGGGCCCTGCTCGCGCAGTACCTCGAGCGCTTCGCGGCCCACAAACTGTTCGGTCTTCTTGAACGAGACGATACCTCCAAGGCCAGCCTCAAACGGCGTCGTGTCGACACCGAGCTCGTTACCGTAGAGCGGCATGCCCGCCTCGAGGCGCAGCGAATCACGGGCCGCGAGGCCTGCCGGAATCAGCCCGAGAGGTGCGCCCGCTTCAAGCAGTGCGCGCCACAACTCGGCGGCACGGTCGTTCGGCACGTACACCTCGAAGCCGTCCTCGCCGGTGTACCCCGTGCGGGCGACGAGCGCCGCTGCCCCCAGCACTTCTACGGGTGCCGCGGCGTAGTACTTCATGTCGCGCACGGCGTCGCGGTCGCCCTCGCCTACCAGCGCAAGCAAGATTTCGGCGGCCGCGGGGCCCTGCACCGCCACGAGCGCGGTCGACAACGTCTCATCGACAAGGGTCACGTCGAAGCCCTGGGCGCGCTCTTCGAACTCGGCAAACACCGCGGCGGCGTTACCCGCGTTGGGCACCACGAGGTACTCGTCATCTGCGAGCCGGTAGCTGATCAGGTCGTCAATGATGCCGCCCTCGGCGTTGCAGATCACCGAGTACTTTGCGCGGCCCACCGCCATGACGGCGAGGTTGCCCACGAGCGCGGTGTTCAAGAACGCTGCCGCCTCGGGGCCGCTCACGCGCACCTCGCCCATGTGTGAGAGGTCAAAGAGCCCGGCGGCGCCGCGCACAGCGCGGTGCTCGGCAAGCTCTGAGCCATACTTGAGCGGCATGTCCCAGCCGCCAAAGTCGGTAAACGATGCGCCCAGCGCCTCGTGTTCAGCGTGCAGCGGGGTCTGCTTCACGGCATTCTGCGGGTCACTCATCGGTGTGTGGCCTTCCTTCGTCGAGTCGTGCTTAGTCTTCGAACGCTTCGGGGGCGGGGCAAGCGCACACCAGGTTGCGGTCGCCAAACGCACCGTCGATGCGGGCGACGGGGGCAAAGTACTTGTCGGTGCGCAGCCGCGCCACCGGGTACGCGGCCTGTTCGCGGCTGTACGGGCGGGTCCACTCCCCCGCAATGACGCCCTCTGCGGTATGCGGCGCGTTACGCAGCGGTGAATCGGCGACGTCGAAACGGCCGTCGATGATCTCTTGAATCTCGGCGCGAATCGCCACCATCGCCTCGATGAACCGCTCGATCTCGTCGAGTGCCTCAGACTCGGTCGGCTCAACCATCAGCGTGCCCGCGACGGGAAACGCGAGCGTCGGGGCGTGGAAGCCAAAGTCGATGAGCCGCTTAGCCACGTCCTCCGCGGTGACGCCCGAGAGCTTCGTGAGCTCGCGCAGGTCGAGAATGCACTCGTGTGCGACGAGCCCGCCCGGGCCGGTGAAGAGAATGGGAAACTGGTCGCGCAGCCGCGCAGCAATGTAGTTCGCCCCGAGTAGCGCGTGACGGGTCGCGTCGGTGAGGCCTTCGCCGCCCATCATCGCGATGTACGCGTACGAGATCGGCAGCACACCGGCCGAGCCAAACAGCGTGGCCACCACCGGGGTCGCCGAGCCTGCCTCGCCCGCTGCAGCGCGCGGGTCAGCGGGCAGGTAGGGCAGCAGGTGTTCAGCCACGCCGATGGGACCTACGCCCGGCCCGCCCCCGCCGTGCGGAATCGCGAAGGTCTTGTGCAGGTTCAAGTGCGACACGTCGCCGCCAAATTTGCCGGGCTGGGCGACGCCCACGAGCGCGTTCATGTTGGCGCCGTCAATGTACACCTGGCCGCCCGCGTCATGCACGAGCGCGCACACCTCACGCACATCAGTGTCGTACACGCCATAGGTCGACGGGTACGTGATCATGATCGCGGCGAGTTCGCTCGCGTGCTTCTCGATCTTGGCTTTCAGGTCAGCCATATCGATTGTGCCGGTCTCGGTGTTCTTCACCACGACGACCTTCATGCCCGCGAGCACGGCCGAGGCCGCGTTCGTGCCGTGAGCAGAGGCGGGAATCAGGCAGATCGTACGCTCGGCTTCACCGCGCGCAACGTGGTAGGCACGAATCGCGTTGAGACCCGCATACTCTCCCTGGGCACCCGAGTTCGGCTGCACCGAGACGCCCGCGTAGCCGGTGATCTCGACGAGGCGGCGCTCAAGGTCTTCGATCAGCGCACGCCAGCCCGCCGTCTGCTCGGCCGGAGCGTACGGGTGAATACCCGCAAACTCGGGCCACGAGATCGACTCCATCTCGGCGGTCGAGTTGAGCTTCATGGTGCACGAACCGAGCGGAATCATCGTGCGGTCAAGCGCCAGATCCCGGTCAGCGAGACGGCGCAGGTAGCGCAGCATCTGCGTCTCAGAGCGCAGCTCGTGGAATATCTGGTGCGTCAGGTACTCGCTCGTGCGCACAAGCTGCGCGTCGAAGCTGTAGTCGCCCAGCTCTGCGGCTTCGGGTACTGCGACGTCGAAACCCGCAGCGGCGAACGCCTCAAGCACGGTCGCCACGTGCTGCGCGGTCGTCGTCTCGTCGGTCGAAATACCCACCGTGTCTGCGTCGATGCTGCGCAGGTTAATGCCGCGGTCGGCCGCTGCCGCAATCACGGCATCTGCGCGATCCGGCACGATCGCCGTGACAGTGTCGAAGAACGCGGCGCTCGCGACGCTAATCCCAGCAGAGGTGAGGCCGTTCGCGATGGTGCGGGCGTGCGCGTGGGCGCGCTCAGCGATGCCCTTGAGTCCTGAGGCGCCGTGGTACAGCACGTACATCGAGGCGGTGATCGCGAGCAGAGCCTGCGCGGTGCAGATGTTGCTCGTCGCCTTTTCGCGGCGAATATGCTGCTCGCGGGTCTGCAGCGCGAGCCGGTACGCCTGGCGGCCCTCGGCGTCGCGCGAGACGCCCACGAGACGACCGGGCAGCGCGCGCTCGAGCCCCGCACGAATCGCGAGGTACGCGGCGTGCGGCCCGCCATAGAACAGCGGCACGCCAAAACGCTGAGTGTTGCCGACGGCAACGTCGGCGCCCTGCTCGCCGGGCGAGGTGATGAGGGTGAGCGCGAGCAGGTCGGCGATGACCGTGGCCATCGCGCCGCGCGCTTTGGACTCGGCGATGATCGCGGCGTGGTCGACGACCGCGCCGTCGCCGCCGGGCTGCTGCAGCACGATGCCAAAAATGTCACCCTCGGGCAACCCCTGCGAGAGGTCCGCGACCTCGACCGTGAAGTCGAGGGCCTCGGCCCGCCCCAGAATCACGTTGATGGTCTGCGGGAAGAGGTTCTGGTCGATCACGGCCTTCGCCGTGGGGGCCGCTTTGCTGGCGCGGCGCATCAGCAGCACGGCTTCGGCCGCGGCCGATGACTCGTCGAGCATCGACGCGTTCGCGACGTCGAGGCCGGTGAGGTCAGACACCATGGTCTGAAAGTTGAGTAGCGCTTCGAGACGGCCCTGCGAGATCTCGGGCTGGTAGGGCGTGTACGCGGTGTACCAGGCCGGGCTCTCGAGCACGTTGCGGCGAATGACGGGCGGCGTGTGGGTGTCGTAGAACCCCTGCCCAATCATCTGCGTCTTCACCGTGTTCTGGTTCGCGAGCTCACGCAGGTCAGCGAGAATCTCTTCTTCGCTGCGCGCGCCGGGCAAATCGAGCGGCGCGTCCATACGAATGTCTGCGGGCACTGCCGCGTCTACAAGCGCTTCGAGGCTATCGAGGCCGAGCGCGCCGAGCATTGCGGCGCGGTCAGAGGCGGCCGTGACGCCCATGTGGCGATCGGCGAACGTGCGGTGGGTAGGAGTAACGCTCAAGAGGATCTCGTCTCGAAAGTGCGCGGGCGCGCAAATGGGCGTGGGATCCTCCCCGCTCTGTTACTGGACCTGAGAGATTCGGGTCGCGGCCGGGCTGGTTGCCCGGGGCGCGGCGCCCTTGCACCGTCGGTGAGCACGTTGTAGCGCGCTGCTTTCCAGAGTTGCCTCGCTGCGACGGTACGTGGGCCTGAGAGATTCCCGGGGAGGGTTTGCTCCTACGGCGCCGGGCACGCGTGCCCGAGCTCTCCCGCCACAGCTTGATGGCCGATATTCACAATGTGCGTTCATTCTAGCATTGGCATACGACACCCGTTCTATACACCGGAGTACGCGCTGTGCTTCAATGGCCTGATCACCAACCTGTAGGGTGCACACACCCGCCTCAATGATGAGACACAGAAGGAGAACTGCATGCGAGATGCGACCGGTGCCGCGGGACGGCTCACACCCGACGAGCTGCGGGCAGAGGTGAGCGCAGGTCACATCGACACCGTCGTTGTCGGTTTCACCGATATGCAGGGCCGGCTCATGGGCAAGCGTGTGTCGGCCCGATTGTTCCTCGAAGACGTCATGGAGCACGGCGCCGAGTGTTGCAACTACCTGCTCACCGTCGACGTCGACCTCAACACGGTCGACGGCTACGCGCTCACGAGCTGGGAGCGCGGCTACGGCGACATGGCGATGATGCCGGATCTCTCCACGCTGCGCGTGCTGCCCTGGCAGCCCGCAACCGCGCTCGTGATTGCCGACCTCACTCTCGCGAGCGATCATTCCTTGATCGAGGTGTCACCCCGCCAGATCCTGCGCCGCCAGATCGAACGGCTGCGGGAGCGGGGGCTTGTCGCCCACGTCGCCACTGAACTTGAGTTTCTTGTCTTCGACGACGACTACCGCTCGGCCTGGCAGTCGGGCTACAAAGATCTGACCCCAGCGAGTGATTACAACACCGACTACGCACTCCACGCTTCGACACGGCTCGAGCCGCTGCTGCGCGACATTCGCAACTCGATGGACGGCGCGGGGATGTACTGCGAGGGCGCCAAGGGCGAGTGCAACCTTGGTCAGCAAGAGATTGCGTTTCGGTACGCCGAGGCCCTGCCCACCTGCGACAACCACTCGATTTATAAGAGCGGGTCGAAAGAGATCGCCGACAAGCACGGCAAGTCGATCACGTTCATGGCGAAGTTCAACGAGCGCGAGGGCAACAGCTGCCACGTGCACGCGAGCCTGCGCTCGGTGACCGGCGAGATGGTGTTCGTCGACGAGTCGACTCCCGATGGCATGTCGCAGATGTTTCGCCACTTCATCGCGGGCCAGATGCGATCGATGCGCGAGTTCACGCTGCTCTATGCCCCCAACATCAACTCGTACAAGCGCTTCGTCGACGGCAGCTTCGCGCCCACCGCGGTGGCCTGGGGGCACGACAACCGATCGTGCGCGCTACGCGTCGTCGGCCACGGCCACGGCATGCGCGTCGAGAACCGGGTGCCCGGCGGCGACGTGAACCAGTACCTCGCCGTCGCGGGCATGCTCGCCTCAGGGCTCTACGGCATCGAGCACGAACTCGACCCCGGCGAAGCGCTCACCGGCAACGCGTACACGAGCGATATCCCCCGGGTGCCCGCGACACTGCGCGAAGCAGCCGACCTGTTCGAGGCGTCGGCGCTCGCCCGCGAAGTGTTCGGCGATGAGGTCGTCGAACACTACGTACACGCGGCGCGCGTGGAGGTTGCCGCGTACGACGCGGCCGTGACGGACTGGGAGCGGGTGCGTGGCTTTGAACGACTCTGACCGAATTGACACCGGTGCTGACAACGGATCCGGCGCCGCTGGCACCGCGGGCGCCCCGCCACGGATCGGGATCACGAGCTACCTCGAACAAGCGCAGACCGGGGTCTGGGACGTGCGAGCGTCATTTCTGCCGCAGGTGTATCTCGATGCGGTGACGAGCGTCGGCGGCATCGCGTTCGTGCTTCCTCCCCAACCAGTGTCGGCTGACACCGCGCGCGCAATCATTGCGTCCCTCGACGGCATCATCTTCTCTGGTGGCGCCGATATCAACCCCGCCGCGTACGGCGAAGCGGCGCACGAGAAGACCGGCTCCCCTCGCGACGACCGTGACAATTTCGAGGGCGAACTCGTGCAGGCTGCCATCGAGGCGAAGATTCCGTTTCTCGGCATCTGCCGAGGCGCGCAGATGCTCAACGTTGAGCTGGGCGGCACGCTGCTGCAGCACCTGCCCGACGTGGTGGGCGACGACCGCTACCAGCTCGGCGCCGCGCGCTTCAACCCCATCGAAGTCGAGGTCGATCCGGGCACACGCATCGCCGAGGTCTACGGCGACTCGCTGCAGGCCACCGCCCCGCTGTACCACCATCAGGGGCTCGGCGAGATCGGTGAGGGCCTCGTCGTCACGAGTCGCACGGCTGACGGCATCGTCGAATCCGTCGAGCTGCCCACGGTGCCCTTTGGACTCGCCGTGCAGTGGCACCCCGAGGAGCACGCCGAAGACCGCCGGCTATTCGAGGGCCTCGTGGCCGCCGCACAAGAGTACGCAGCCCGAAAGGAACAACCGTGAGCTACACCGTCATCAACCCCGCCACGGGCGAGGCCGTCACCGAGGTCGCACACCTCGACGAGCACGACACGGACGCCGCCATCGCCCGTGCCGTCGCCGCTCAGGAGGCGTGGGCGAAGGTCGCCCCCGTCGACCGGGCGCGCGCGCTGCGCCGCTTCGCCGACGCCGTCGACGGCGACTCCGAACAGCTCGCCCAGCTCGAAACCCAAAACTCGGGCCACCCGATCACCCAGTCCAGGTGGGAGGCCGGGCACGTGCGCGACGTGCTCGAGTACTACTCGGCGAGCCCCGAGCGACTCATCGGGCAACAGATCCCGGTCGCGGGCGGCATGAACGTCACGTTCCACGAACCGCTCGGCGTCGTCGGCATCATCACACCGTGGAACTTTCCCATGACGATCGCCTCGTGGGGCTTTGCTCCCGCGCTCGCCGCGGGCAACGCCGTCGTGCTGAAGCCAGCCGAATGGACCCCGCTCACAAGTATCCGTCTCGGCGAGCTCGCCCTCGAGGCGGGACTGCCCGTGGGCCTGTTCCAGGTGTTGCCAGGCCGTGGCTCAGTCGTCGGCGAGCGCTTCGTCACGAACCCGAGCGTGCGCAAGATCGTGTTCACCGGCTCGACCGGCGTCGGCAAGCGCATCATGAGCGGCTGCGCCGACCAGGTGAAGCGCGTCACCCTCGAGCTCGGGGGCAAGAGTGCCAACATCGTGTTCGCCGACGCCGACCTCGAACAGGCCGCGGCCACCGCCCCTTACTCCGTGTTCGACAACGCGGGCCAAGACTGTTGCGCCCGCAGCCGCCTGCTCGTGGAACGCAGTGTCTACGACAAGTTCATGGAGCGATTCGAGACCGCAGTGCAGGGCGTCAAGGTCGGCGACCCACTGCTCGATGACACCGAGGTCGGGCCGCTCGTCACCCAGGCCCACAAGGAATCGGTGCAGTCGTATCTCACCGACGACGTGCCCATCGCGTTCACGGGCAACGCTCCCGAGGGTCCCGGCGCCTGGTTCGCACCCACGGTCGTAACCCCCGAGCGCGACAGCAGGATCGCCACCGAGGAGGTCTTTGGCCCCGTCGTCGCCGTGCTGCCGTTTGAGGATGAGGCAGACGCGATCCGGCTCGCGAACAGCAGCGATTTCGGGCTCTCGGGCTCGATCTGGACCCGCGACCTCGGCCGTGGGATCCGCGTCGCCCGCGGCGTCGAGGGCGGCAATCTGTCGGTGAACTCGCACTCGTCGGTGCGGTATTCCACGCCGTTTGGCGGGTTCAAGCAGTCGGGTCTCGGCCGCGAACTCGGCCCCGACGCCGCAGAACACTTCACCGAAACTAAAAACGTTTTCTTCTCCGCCGAATAGCGCCGACCTCTCCAAAAGAAAGACCACACCATGAGCGACATCACTCCCATCGACCTCACCCAGCGCCTCGCCGGCAAGGTCGCCGTCATCACCGGCGGCGGCAGCGGCATCGGCCTCGCGACCGCGAAACGCATGCGCGCCGAGGGCGCCCGCATCGTCATCGGCGACATGGACCCCGCGAGCGGCCAGGCCGCAGCCGACGCCGTCGGTGGCCTCTTCGTGCAGGTCAACGTCGCCGACGAAGCCCAGGTCAACAACCTGTTCGACACCGCGGCCCGCGAGTACGGCTCGGTCGACATCGCGTTCAACAACGCGGGCATCTCCCCCGACGACGATGATTCAATCGAGGTCACCGAACTCCCCGCGTGGGAGAAGGTGCAAGACGTGAATCTCAAGAGCGTCTACCTGTGCTCCCGCGCTGCGCTGCGGCACATGACGAAGCAGGGATCCGGATCAATCATCAACACTGCATCGTTCGTTGCGATCATGGGATCTGCGACCTCGCAGATCTCGTACACGGCGTCGAAGGGCGGCGTGCTCGCGATGAGCCGCGAGCTGGGCGTGCAGTTCGCGCGGCAGGGCATTCGCGTGAACGCGCTGTGCCCCGGGCCCGTCAACACCCCGCTCTTGCAGGAGCTGTTCGCCAAGGATCCGGAGCGGGCCGCGCGCCGCCTCGTGCACATTCCCGTGGGCCGTTTCGCTCGCCCCGAGGAGCTCGCGGCGTCGGTCGCGTTCCTCGCGAGCGACGATGCGTCGTTCATCACGGCGTCGACGTTCTTGGTCGACGGCGGACTGACGAGCGCGTACACGACGCCGCTGTAATCTGTCGTTCTCGATGACCCCGGACCGCCGAAGGCTTTGAGCTGCTCGTGCGCAGCTCGCAACCTGCGAACGCGTACGAGGAGACGATGGAGCGGCTGTTGCAGTCGGTGCGGCTGGGGCTGACTTGCCCCGGGTGAGCGACTGCCCGCCGAGCGCGACCTCGCGGCGATGCTCAAGGTGAGCCGCGACACGGTGCGCGAGGCGCTGTCTGCCCTCACCGAGGCCGGGTACGTAGAGTCGCGGCGCGGGCGCTACGGGGGCACACTTGTGTCGGCCGAGCTGCCCGCGGTTGGGGTCGGCACCGAGGTCAGTGGTGCCGGTGCCGGGGGGGGCACCGTGCCCAGCCCCGCGAGCTCTTTGCCGAGATCGAGGACACGGCTATGTTGCGGCGCGTGCTCGAGGCCTGCCTCGCTGCATCAGATGCTGATCACCGCAGACTCAATTCCAGGGCGCACCTGATCATCGCGGAGCTCTCGGGATCCGGATCGCTCGTTCCCGCGATCGCGAGCCTGCGCACGCGGGTCAATGCACTGCTCGACGAGATTCGGATACTGTGCCCCAACCTCGTGCACTCCGATGACCAGCACATGGCGATCGTCGGCGCGATTCTTGCGGGGCGGCCTGATGTCGCAGCGGCGGCCCTGATGGACCACGTCGAGGGTTCGACGGAGCTGCTGCGCGGCTTCTTCGGACGTTAGGCGGGGCACCGATTTCTATATGAGTCGCCGCGCTGATTGCGCCAGCTGCGATTTCTGCGTCCGCACGCCACGGGATAGACAAAGCTAACTCGAATCGTGAGTGAGGACGCCGTTCATGTTTTGCATAGACTGGTGTGGATGGGCAGCATCTGGTTCCGCGCTCACAGCGCAGCAGATTCAAACATCCCATTATTCCTACCACAGGCCTGGTCATGTAGCCGGGCACTGAAAGTCAACGAGGAGCCTCATCGCTATGTCCGAAAACAATGTTCCTAGTGAAGAATTCACACCCGCCCCTGCTCAGTCTGCCCCTCAGGGTGGGTACTCCGTGCCTCCGGTAACGCCGGAACCCGCGCCGCAGCATGAACAAGCTTTCGCGTACAGCGCGACGCAGCCCGGGGCTATGCCCCCTCAGCAGCCGTATGTAACCCCTGGTACACCGGGTCCCGTGCAGCCAAAGGGCCTTGCGCTCTCCGCTCTGATTGTGGGTATCGCGAGCTTGGTGCTCTGCGCGTTGCCCTTCATGGGTATTGCAGGCGGCATCACCGCTCTCGTCCTCGGAATCATTGCGTTGAAGAGAGCCCAGTCGAAGGGCATGTCACTCACCGGCATCATCACGGGCAGCCTCGCAGTGCTGTGCTCCATAATCATCGTGGTGGTGTCCCTTACATTCCTCGGATGGGCCACCAATTCGACCTCTTCAGCCATAAGCTCGTTGGATCAGGCTATTGAAGAACTCGAGTCAATCGCGCCCGATGCCGCTGAAGTGAGTATTCGAAGGCTTTAGCACCGGCGATATTGCGAGTGAGCACCAAGCAATATTGCGATTGAGCACCGCGGAAT
>NZ_JBTJEP020000014.1:76359-87188 GCF_054456635.2 Leucobacter faecis | reverse complement strand
GGCGCTCACCTGCTTGAAGGTCACCCCCGCAGGAAACTCCACCTGCACCGGCACATTACTGCCCGTGTTGGTAGCGTTACCCAGCTGCCCGAAGACGTTGCTTCCCCAGGCATACGCGGCACCGTCTACAGCAACCGCGACCGAATGCGAACCGCCGGCGCTCACCTGCTTGAAGGTCACCCCCGCAGGCAACTCCACCTGCACCGGTACATTACTGCTCGTGTGGGTGCCGTCACCCAGCTGCCCGGCGACGTTATATCCCCAGGCATACGCGGCACCATCTGCAGCAACCGCGACCGAATGCCAGTAGCCGGCACTCACCTGCGTGAAGGTCACCCCCGCAGGCATCTGCACCGGCTTCGGCACCGACACACTACTGCTCGTGTTGGTGCCGTCACCCAACTGGCCGTCGCTGTTGTTTCCCCAGGCATACGCCGTACCGTCAGCAGCCAGCGCGACCGAATGCAAATAGCCGGCACTCACCTGCGTAAAAGTCACCCCAACAGGCATCTCCACCGACACCGGCACACTACTGCCCGTGTTGGTACCGTCACCCAGCCGCCCGCCGCTGTTGGCTCCCCAGGCATACGCCGTACCGTCTTTAGTAAGCGCGACCGAATGCAAAGATCCTGCACTCACCTGCGTAAAAGTCACCCCAACAGGCATCTTCACCCGCACCGGCACACTACTGCCCGTATTGGTACCGTCACCCAACTGCCCGGAGCTGTTGTCTCCCCAGGCATACGCGGTACCGTCTGCAGCAACCGCGACCGAATGCAAAGAGCCTGCACTCACCTGCGTAAAAGTCACCCCGTCAGGCATCTCCACCGGCACCGGCACACTACTGCCCGTATTGGTACCGTCACCCAACTGCCCGGAGCTGTTGTATCCCCCGGCATACACGGCACCATCTGCAGCAACCGCGACCGAATGCAAATAGCCCGCACTCACCTGCGTGAAGGTCACCCCGGGAGGTGGTTCAATCGTGACCTCAGTACCCCCTGTCACAGGTCCGGCCACGGGGGCTGGCACAGCGTTCGCTACGGACCCCACCCCGACAAGCCCCAGCACCACGCTGACAGCGAGTACTCCCCGCAACACGTTACGCACGCTCACTCCTGCACCGCCTTCGTCACCAGTGTTTCAAGCACCGTTTCCAGGCCCGTAAGCCCGCTCGACGCCTCAACTTCTGCACCAATCTTTCGGGTGCGTTCGGCGTAGCCCGGGTCAGCGAGCACCCGTCGCACCGCCGCCCCCACTTGCGCAGGTGTCGGCCGGTTCGTACGCAGACGCACCCCAGCACCCGTCCACTGCACACGGGCAGCGACTTCGGCTTTGTCTTCGGTCGCGCCTGCGACCACCAGCGGCACCCCATGTTCAAGCGCATAATGCACTCCGCCGTACCCGCCGTTACTCACATACACGTCGGTAAGGGGCAGCAGTCTGTCGTGCGGCAGGTACTCCGCCACCCGCACGTTCGCCGGTAGCTGCGACGGCAGAGTCGAAAGTGGTCGCCCACCCGTGCTGACGACCACGAGCACTTCGTCATTCGCGAGTGCAGTCATCGTGGGGGTGATGAGTTCGTCGTAATCGGTGTTCGCGATCGTGCCCTGGCTCACGTGCACCACGGGCCGTGATCCATCAAGCTCAGACCACCACTCCGGCAACGCGCCATCACTCTCCGTGGCGCGTGACAGTGGCCCCACGAAGTGCACCGTCTCAGGCAGGTCGCGTCGTTCGTACTCAAAACCGGGAACGGTGAACTGCACAATCGCATCGGATTTCGAAGCGCCCGACATAAAAAAGCCATCGAGTTTCTGCCCGGTTGCCTCAAATATGATCTGCTCGGCCTGCTTCTGCACGCCACCAAAGATGACCTTCTTCGTGAGCACGGCAAGCACGGCGTTGCGTGCCCGCCCCAGCACGCCAGGCTTCGGAAGAATCCCCAGGCCGAACGGGGCAGTGTCACGGCTCTCCACGCCCAGCGGGATAATGCCGAGGTTCACAATCGCGGGCCGCTCGGCACGGGGCCTCGAGAGCAGCCCCACGGCCCCAATAAACATGCTCTCTACGAGGATCGCGTCGACCGGCTCCTGCGCGATTGCGTCATCGACCGCTCGCATCTGCACCGGCGCGGGTGCCAAGAAAATATTGCTCACGTCCCAGCGAATCCCCGCCACCCCGGTTTTGCCAACTCGGCCAGGGAACGCGACATTCATGTCGGTGTCGTCATAGTCCGCCCCTGCGGGGAGCGCGAGAAACTCGGCGCCAGTACCGCACACCCTGTCAGCGTAACGCTGCCCGGTCAAGAAACGCACCCGATGGCCCTGCTGCACGAGATGCCGCGCAACCGTCAACAACGGTGTCACATGGCCATGAACAGGGGTGCTGCAGATCAGGAATGAGCTCATGCGCGACTTTCGTTAGGGTGCAGACCAAGGTAATCTGTCTAACGTCAAAGTATTCACTAACCTTGGAGGCAAGTCAATATGTCGGGTCAGGAGTCACGGCCACGCAATCGCCAGTATCACTCCGAGGTGCGCGCCAACCAGGCCGCCGCAACACGATCCCGAATCTTGGAAGCCGCAGCCGACCTGTTTGCCGCCTCGGGCTACACCGGCACCTCTCTCTCTGACATCGCTCAAACAGCGGGCGTCTCGGTCGAAACCGTGAAACTCGGCGGCCCCAAGCGTCGCCTACTGCTTGACGCATTCACACACAGCTTCGCCGGAAGCGACAGCATTGATTCGCTCGCGAGCCACGGCCCGGTCACCGAAATCACCGCTGAACCCGACCACACCCGCTATCTCGCAGGCATCGTGCACTTTGTAGCCGAATCCAACCGGCGCAGCAGCACGCTCTGGACGACACTCCTGTCAGCCGCCAACTCCGACACCCTCCTCAGCAAGGAGCTCGACGGGCTGCAACAACGCCGCCGCGCAGACATACTCGTGCTTGTTGATGAACTCCGCCGTCGCGAACTCGCAAACACTGGCCAGCCACGGGAGACGCTTGCTGACACCATCTCATTTTTACTATCACCCGAGGGCTACAACCAGCTCGTACTCGGAGCGGGCTGGAGCCAACCCGACTACGAGACCTGGCTCGCCCGCACCATACTCACCACCTGCGCCCAAGAATGACCCCGCCCACCCACAAGACCACGCTCAGTCGAGCAGCGCTCGCACATCGTCGGCCGTGAGCGCACGCGCAAACAGCTGTTCGTCGTCGACCACCGCATCAAACAGGGCCCGCTTGCGCCGCTGCAGCGCCAGCACCTTCTCCTCAATCGTGCCGAGCGCGATCATGCGCAGCACGTGCACCGGCGCCTGCTGACCGATGCGATGGGTGCGGTCGATCGCCTGCGCTTCGCTCGCCGGGTTCCACCACGGGTCGAGCAGCAGCACAGTGTCTGCTTCGGTGAGGTTGAGGCCCACTCCCCCGGCCTTGAGGCTGATCAGAAACACATCGGCCTCGCCCCGGCGAAACGCTTCAATGACCGCGTCGCGGTTGCGCGTGCTTCCATCGAGCCGCACCGTGCGCACACCCTCAGCGCCCAGACGCGCCTCGGCCAGGTCTAGAAACGACGTGAACTGACTGAACACGAGCGCACGCCTACCCTCAGCCGCCAGTTCGGTCGCCTGCTCGGCGAGCGCGTCGAGCTTCGCCGAGGGCAGATCTGTGTACTGTTCGTCAATGAGCGAGGCATCGATCGCGAGCATGCGCAGCAGCGTGAGCGAGCGAAACACGGTGAACCGGTGGCGGTCAATGTCTTCAATGAGCCCGTACAGTTTCTGCCGCTCACGCTGCAAGAACGCGTCGTAGAGCTGCCGGTGCGCGGGCGCCAGCTCGATCTCGAGCACCTGCTCGAGCTTCTCGGGCAACTCTGTCGCTACAAGCTCCTTCGTGCGGCGCAGCAAGAACGGACGCAGCCTGCGCCGCAGTGCCGCAATGCGCCTGGTGCGCAGTCCCGCCTGCGTCTCAAGGCCGCTCCCGGCGCCGCGGCCCACCGAAACACCCGGGGCGGGGCGCTCGATCGCACGCACGTATTCTTCTTCGAACCGCCTCGCCGACGGAAACAGTCCGGGCGCCACGATCTGTGAGATCGCGTGCAACTCGCGCAGCGAGTTTTCCATCGGCGTGCCCGTGACCGCGAGCTTCCACGCGACCGGCAGCTGCACGGCGAGCTCGTTGCCCACGGCGCGCGCGTTCTTCACGAACTGCGCTTCGTCGAGAATCAGGCCCGCAAGGCCAAGATCCGGATCTTCACACACGCCGCGGTACTGCTCGTAGTCGAGACGAAACAGCGCGTAGCTCGTCACGAGGATGTCGGCCTGGGCAGCGTCGTGCGCGACAGTGCGCCCCGAGGCCGCCGCGGTCGCGGTGCGCGCGATCACCCGCAGCCCGGGGGCGAAACGGGCGGCCTCGGCGACCCAATTACTTACGACAGAGGTCGGTGCAACGACGAGATACGGGCGGCGTTCGGGCGTCTCGTGCCCGGCATCGCCCGCCTTCGCCCAGGCGATGAGTGTGAGGCACTGCAGCGTCTTGCCCAGCCCCATATCGTCGGCGAGAATACCGCCCAGGCGATTGCGCCACAGAAAGGCCAGCCAGTGAAAACCCGCGCGCTGGTAGGGACGCAACTGCGCGTTGATGCCCTGCGGCACGGGCACAGGTGCCGGGTGCTCACGCCCCACGTCGCGCACGAGGACGCGCCACTTTTCGGCCTCCGGGGATTCTTCAGCAAGGTCTTCAAAGTCAGCAATAAACGCGGCTTGGTGCCGCGTGACGCGCAGCCCGGTCTCCCACTCGTCGAGGTCTTGCCCCTCGGCGATCAGCTCGGTGAGGGGAGCCAGTGCAGGGTGATTTAGGTACAGGTACGTGTGATCGACGAGCAGCAGCTTTTTCTTGCCCGTGGCGAGCGCCCGAAACAGCGGCCCAAACGGCACCGTTTTGCCGTCGACCGTGATGAGCACACCCAGGTCGAACCAGTCTTCGGTCTCGCTGGGCACGGTGGTGACAGTGAGTTTCGGCGGGCCGGCGGCCTCGCGGTAGTTTGGGGCCGCGCCCGTCTTACGCACCTGTATGCCCGCTACCTGCTCAAGCTCGGGCACGACGCGGCTCAGAAACTCTGCCGCGTCGGCCCCGCGCAGTTCTACGGGTGCTGGCAGAGCGTCGGGCGCTGGCAGAGCGTCGGGCGCCGGCAGAGCGTCACTACTCCAGCTCGCTGGCAGCAGCCCCAATTGCAGTAGCGCGGGCGGTAACAGCTCAGCCAGTGTCGGGTGCTGCGCCGTGGCCGCCTCACGCAGCGCGCTTTCGCCCACGACGGCCCAGCTGAGCGTGAGTTTGTGCCCGCGCCGCCACGCGACGGTGAGCTGCAGGCCAAGCTTTTGCGGCTCGGGCAGCTGCACCGAGCCGTCACTGCCCGAGACCCGAAAACTATGACGCAGCGCGGGCAGGCCGTCTGTAAAGAATGCTTCGCGCTCGGCCGCTGGCACCACGAGCGGCGGTGCGTCGCGGGCTTCGAAACCACCCGCACCGCCAGCGCCGCCGCCTGCGCTGCCGTCTGCACCGTCGTTCCCAGCGCTATCGCATAGCAGCGCAATCTCGGCAGGTGTGAAGCCGCCCGCTACGGGCGCCAGGTGCACCGTACGGTCACCGTCGTGCTCGGCCAGGTAGAGGCCGTGATCGCCGATCACGCCGCCGCCGCGCAGCGGGGTCGCGCGCCCGTCGAGCGTCAGCAGCGGGCGCAGTTGGAGCTCTCCCGCCCGGCCCGCCGTTGCGTCGAGACTCAGCTGCGCCTGCGCATGCAGGTGCACCGGCGCGTGGGTGCCCGCAGAAACCAGTTCAATACCCAACTGCTCGGCCTCGCCCAGCATCGTCCAGAGGGCAGGACTCACAAAGTCGTCAAGCAGCACCCAGTTCGCGTCGAAGCCGAGCGTGACGGTCTCGGCCGCCCGGTGCAGCGCGTACAGTTGCCGAAACCAGCGCTGCTGCGTCGCGTCCAGGTTGAGCCTGCCTCCCCTGTGACCGATGTTCGACCATGTGAGCGCGCCCCTCGCCCACCCCTTTTGGGTACGCAGCGCTGGCCGCGCGCCCAGCCTGTATTCCCCGCTCCCCGCTTCTTGCCCACGCTTCACAGAGCGTGACGTGGGCCCGTTCCAGCGTTCGGACGTGCGCGGAATCAGCTCGCGCACTTCAAACTGCAGCGCGAGGCGGGTGTGACCAGCACCGGCACCGTCTTTGATACCAGCACCGTCGGGCGCATGATCCGGATCGAGATTGGCGAGCTGAGCAGGCCCTGCAAGCTGCGCGACCCTCGAGCGCCAAGAATTGGCTGGCGTGACAGGCGGGACGGTCGCACCGGTGGTGTGACCTGGTGACGTGCCTGCGGGCCGCTCGGGAGTATTCATCGCGCTTCTCATCGTAGAAGATCTGGCCTCGCGTAGGGGCCCATTCTGATGGCGGGAATAGAAAAACCCCCGGGTGAGATTTCTCTCACCCGGGGGTTTTTGATCCACGTGCGCGGAGGGGGACTTGAACCCCCACGCCCTAATACGGGCACTAGCACCTCAAGCTAGCGCGTCTGCCATTCCGCCACCCGCGCGAATCATTCCGGCCCGTTTCGCTTTCTCGCTCACCGGCCGAACAAGTAATAATTTAGCACGGCTTCGAAGCCCGCCTCGAATCAGTGCGGGATCTCGCGTGTGTCGCGCATAATCACGCCAATTCTGCGTTTTCGCGCACGCGTGGCTATGCGCGCCTAGGCCCGGCCAATCTCGGCCCACGTCGCTCCGCATGCCCGCGCAAGGTCTGCGGGGGCGAGCTCAATGTCGAATCCACGTTTGCCGCCAGATACGAGCACGGTGTCGTGCGCCCGCGCAGACTCATCGATCACGGTCGGTAGCGAGGTGCGCTGCCCCAACGGGCTGATGCCGCCCACCACGTAACCCGTTTTGCGTTCAGCGAGCGCGGGGTCTGCCATCACCGCACGCTTGCCGCCTCGCGCCGCGGCGATCGACTTGAGGTCGAGCTTGCCGCTCACCGGCACCACCGCGACGGCAAGCTTTCCATCGACCTCGACGAGCAGGGTCTTGTAAACGCGATCAGCGGCGATGCCGAGTTCACGTGCGGCTTCGGCCCCAAAATCGGTCTCTGCCGGGTCGTGCGTATAGCTGCGCGCTGCAAACGGTATGTGCGCACGCGTGAGCGCTACGGTTGCGGGCGTGCCTGTCTTGCCCTGCCTGTCAGTCGCGCTTTTTGCTGCCTTCTTTGCCATGCGCACAGTGTATCGGCGGGCGGTACCGTATATCGGCGGGCGGCACCGCCTATCGGCAGCTGGCGCCTCAGCGCCGCGGGCGGTACCGCGGGCCGCGCCGCGCAGCCGGCATGAGACCCTACGGTCGCAGCCGCCTGCGCAGCAGCTCGATGCGCTTTTGCAGCTGCGTCACCGATGCTTGCGCGACAGCGGGCCCACCGCAGACGCGGCGAAGCTCAGTGTGCACATCTTTGTGCGGCTCACCCGACACTCGCGCATACATGCCCACCAGCTGCGACAACAGTTTGCGCTGTTCGCCGAGCGTGCGGTGCAGCGCCTCGGGCGCCTGCGCTTTCTCAGGGGCGTGCTCCACGATGCCCTGCCGTGAAGCGCTGCGTTTTGCTTGCCGAGACTGCCTGGCTTGCAGCAGTGCTTTCACGTCTTCTGGTTCGAGCAGGCCCGGAAACCCGAGAAAGTCGAGCTCCTCTTCACTGTCGACCTCGGCGTAGCCACCAAACTCTGCGCCGTCAAACACCGCACGGTCAAAGTGCGCGTCTGATCCCAGCGCCTGGTACTTAAACTCTTGCTCAAGCAGCTCAGATGACGCTTTGTCTTCGCGCTCCGCGTCAGCCATCATGGCGGCCTCGGCGTCCCACATCTCTTCGGCGCTCTTAGGCCCCTCGAGCACGTGGTTGCGTTCTTTCTCGAGCTCGGCCGCGAGCTGCATAAGCGCAGGCACGTTAGGAATAAACACTGACGCAACCTCGCCGCGGCGACGCGAGCGCACGAAGCGCCCAATGGCCTGCGCGAAAAACATTGGCGTCGACGAGCTCGTCGCATACACGCCCACCGCGAGCCGGGGCACGTCCACCCCCTCGGACACCATGCGCACCGCCACCATCCAGCGCGAGGTGCCCTGCGAGAAATCGTCGATGCGGGCCGACGCTCCCTCTTCATCAGACAGGATCAGGGCCACATTTTCGCCGGTGATCTCGCGCAGCTGATAGGCGTAGGCCTTCGCGGCCGCGTGATCAGTCGCAATCACAAGCCCGCCCGCGTCGGGAATCTGCTGGCGCACCTCGGTGAGCCTGCGATCTGCGGCACGCAGCACCTTCGCGATCCAATCCCCCGCCGGATCAAGAGCGGTGCGCCAGGCTTGGCTGGTCACATCCTTCGTATTGCCTTCGCCGAGGGCTGCTTCCATTTCTTCGCCGGCTGACGTCTGCCACCGCATCTTGCCGGCATAGACCATGAAGATCACCGGGCGCACGATGCCGTCAGACAGGGCCCGGCCGTAGCCGTAGTCGTAGTCGGTGAGCGAGATGCGTGACCCGTCACCCTGTGGTGCGTACTGCACGAAGGGAATCGGTGCATCATCAGAGCGAAACGGCGTGCCTGTGAGCGACAACCGGCGGCGCGCCGTGCCATAGGCCTCGTAGATCGCGTCGCCCCAACTAAGCGCGTCGCCGCCGTGGTGCACTTCGTCCATGATCACGAGCGTGTCCATGTTCTCGGTCAGCAGCCTGTGCTGCACGGGCTTCATCGCGACCTGCGCGTACGTTACGACCACGCCGTGGTAGTGCCGCCCGTAGCCGAGTCCATCTGAGTTTGAATAGCTCGGGTTGAGCCGAATGCCCGCTCGCGCGGCGGCGTCTGCCCACTGATTCTTCAGGTGTTCGGTCGGGGCGACCACGATGATCTGCTGCACGGTGTGGTTCGAGCGCAGAATCGCGGCGAGCCTCAGCGCAAATGTGGTCTTGCCCGCACCAGGGGTCGCCGACGCCAAAAAATCGCGCGGCGAAGCGTCGAGGTACTTTCGAATCGCTTCCTCCTGCCACGCTCGCAGCGTGCCAGCGGTGCCGTGCGCGGCCCGCTCAGGGTAAGCGGGAGGGAGCAGTTCGGCGGCGCTCGTACCGGGAAGATGTAGGCCTGGATCCGAATCTGTCACAACACTCTAGACTAGCTCCCAGAGCCGGAGCGCGCGTTCAGGTAACACTGCTCCACGAGTGACAGGGGAGCCCAGAACCATGACGATGCACGAAATGACGCCGCACGGCGACGACTCAACGATTGAATTGCCCTGGTCACGGTTCGTGGCCCTCGGCGACTCTTTCACTGAGGGGGTAGGCGATCCGGATCCCGACAGCCCAGGCGGCTTGCGCGGTTGGGCCGACCGGTTCGCAGACGTGCTCGCGAGCTTTAGTGACGACTTCTCGTATGCGAACCTCGCAGTGCGCGGCAAACTCATCAGGCAAATCTCTGAAGAGCAGATCAACCATGCGCTTGATCTGCGCCCCGATCTCATCAGTATCTGCGCGGGCGGCAACGATGTGATTCGCCCCGGATCAGACCCCGACGAGGTGGCGGCCAGGCTCGACGCCGCCATCACGCGGCTCAAGGAATCGGGCGCCACGATCATCATGTTCACGGGCGTCGATACTGCTTTTCAGCCGGTGTTTCGCACGATCCGAGGCAAGGTTGCGATCTTTAACGAGAACGTACGCAAGGTGGCTCAGCGACACGACTGTATCGTTGTCGACCAGTGGGCCATCGACGAGCTGCAAGACCCCCGATACTGGGCCGATGACCGGCTGCACCTGAACGCGCTCGGTCACCACACCATTGCGCGGGCAGCGCTCGATGCGCTCGGCGTGCCGCATAGGCTGCAGCCGCTTGACCCGCCACCGCTGCCGAGCCACACCTGGCGTGAGGCCCGCAAAGAAGACGTCGTGTGGGCGCGCGAGCACCTGGTCCCCTGGGTCATTCGGCGCATCAAGCATGTTTCATCGGGCGACGGTATTACCGCGAAGCGCCCGGTACCCGAGCATCTGTCGCACCCCAACCACGCTTCGGAGTAAGCGCACAGCTGACAGCCGCCGCGCGGGCAGATAGGCTGAGCCCATGGCACTCCTCACGAAGCAAATTGCAGACACTGTCACGCAGGTGGGCGTTCGTTCGGCCTATGGCGATCCCGTAGAGCTCGGTGACGCAACTATCATGCCCGTAGCATGCACCTCTTTTGGGTTTGGCGCGGGCGAGGGCGGCGCTGGTGCCGACGATGTCGCGCAGGGCGAAGGCTCGGGCGGCGGGGGCGGCGGCATGTCGATCCCTGTCGGTGCATACGTCTCACGCGACGGCGTAACCCGTTTCGAACCGAACATCATCGCGCTGCTCGTGGTGGGTGTTCCGTTCGTGTGCGTCGCTGGGCGCGCGCTGGCACGCGTGATTCGAGCGCTCAAGCGCTAGCTTCACGACCACGGGGCGCCCTGGTGCGCGCCCCGAACATCCTGGGCTGTTCCCAACCCGGTCAATCTGCGCGACGCAGGAGTCGCTGGATCCAGCACGAGTCAGGTCTGATGTGTGAGAACGCTTCATATCTTTGAGCTCTTAACTCGCGCCGCTTTAGTGCTGGCGTGCAGTGCACATGTCGAAGCTTTGAGGCAACAGCCCAGGCGAATGCGGCTTTGCCCCCGCATCCGTTGCACCAAAGATCGATTCCTCTGGCAAAGAGGGCGTGGGGGGCCAAATTGGGGTTTTGATGGGCCCCAACACCACCCCAGTTGCCCCACCC
>NZ_JBTJEP020000014.1:0-76349 GCF_054456635.2 Leucobacter faecis | reverse complement strand
AACTATGGTTGCCGCTGGCAAAGAGGGCGTGCGGCCAAAAGTGGGTGTTATCAGGACCGATAACACCCACTTTTGGCCGCACGCTGTCTTGGCGCCTGTGTGACCTGGTTCGTGCCGTTTGAATGCCGGCAGACAGCTCATCTAGTAACGAGCACCGGCCAGAAATAATTTTCACAGTTGTTACTAAAACGGACTTGGTTCTTCGCCCGCAGCCTCGCCACTGCTGCCGTTGCTGTTGCTGTTGCTGGCTGCATCGTCCCATTCGTGTTCCCCGAACGGGTGCTTGCGGGTGTGCTCATCGGCGAGGGCCTGCACGTCTGGCGGTTCGAGCACGGTTCGAAACATCACCCGCGAGGGCGGTTCGGTGCGATACTTGCGCCCTGACGGGAACGTCCACGTGAAATCACCGTTGTCGCCCTGTTCGGGGAGGCACCCGCCGTGATGTTTAATCACGTGGTGCCCGCGACATAAGCTACTGATGTTGCTTAGTGAGGTGGGTCCGCCGTCTTCGGCAGCGACCGTGTGGTCAATGTCACACCGGTAAATCGGCAGAGTACACCCCGGGAACCGACAGGATGTGTCTCGCGCCGCCAAATTCCGTTTCAAGTGGGCGGGCACCCGGTAGCTATCGACCGTGAGAATGTCACCGACGGTGGTGTTGCCGCTGTTCACGGTGCCGCAGCTACCGCAGATCGTTGTATCCGTGGGGCCGGTGCCGGTCTGGCCGGTGGACTGGCCGCTGGTCTGGCCGGTGGTGCTCTCGCCGCTGGCCTGGCCGGTACTGCCGGACAAGCCTGTGTCGGCCCCTGCTCCGGTGCCCGTGTCGGTGTTGGTGTTGGCGTTGGAGCCTGTTCCGGTGCCGTCGGTGACGGTGATGATGTCCCAGCTGGGGGTGTCGTGCAGGATTCTTACCGCGGTGTCGGTGTCGATGGGGCCGACTCCCACGAGCTCGGGCTGGAACCCGCGCGTGAGCTCAGCAGCTCGCGCGTCGCTCTCGGTGCCAGCGGAAGTCGCGGCCGGGCCTTTCGCGCCAGCTCCTGCCATAGGAGCACCTCCGGCGCCGCCGGCGCCAGCAGTGTCAGCAGTGTCAGCAGCGCCACCAGCATCGAGGCGGCCCGTGAGCGACACCGGCACGAGCACCTGCACCCGCGCGGTCACCCGCAACCCGAGCCGCTTACGCCCCGCCCTGCGGCCCCTACCCGCAACCCCAAAGCTCGCACCTGCCATATCGGCGTCGGTCACACCATCGCCGGTCACATAGCTGCCAGCCGGATCAGCGCCGGTCACACCTGCGTCACCCACATCACTGCCATAGAAGTCTTCATCCGTGAGTTCACCATGCGCGAGCAGCGCGGTCAGGCTATCGGCCCGCGCCTCGCCCAGGGGCCGTTTCAGCGCCGACACCGCGGCCGCCGATAACGGCGTCCCCGCTACTTCGGCCGTCTGCTTCCCTGCGGCTATGTCACGTTCTTGCAAGAGTTTCGCGTACTGGGTGACACGATCAAAAATGACGTGCGCCTCAAAACTCGTCACGACCGCCTGCACCTGGCACATGCCGTCATCAAGCTCGACCAAGCGCACATGCCGGTCACGCTTGGCCAGCTGGTGCCGGTCATCAAACGTCACCCCGGCCAGCTTCTCCGCCACACGCTTCGCCGTCGGCGCCACCTTCGGTGCGGTATCGCGCTTCGCGTGCACCACCAGCGCCCGATCAAGCAGCGCATACCGGCGCGCCACCTCTCGCGCCACGGCAACCTCATCGTAGGGCGCGCCACCAGCGGTCGCGTCGGGCGACTCACTGCCGGGCGTGCCGGCACCCTCTGCCTCACCGTCACCGTCACCGGTCGTGCCGTCGCCAGCCGCGCCGTCACCAGACTCGGCGGCGGTCGCGTCGCTGGGGCTTTCACCGCTGGCTGTTGCAGGACAGTCTGTACCATTGGTAACCGCGCCGTCAGCTTGAGCAGCCGCCTGCGCAGCCGCCTGTGCAGCCGCCTGTGCAGCCGCCTGTGCGACGGCCTCGTGGCCGATGATACGGCCTGCGTTCACCAGGCCGCGCACATGCTGGTCAGTGACCTCACCCTTCGCAAGCGCACCCAGCATGACCGGGCAGTGCTCGACCGCATCAACCGCGTGTGACATGTCGTGCCCCACCCGCCCCTCGGGCACCCGCAGCGCGGCCGCGATCTCGGCCCGCACCACCCGGTATGACCGGTCACGCCACACCTGCGCACCCCGCGGAAGCCTAATCACGGGCAGACCAAACGACTCACCACCTGCGCTCGTGCTCGTGCTCGTGCTCGCAGTATTGCCGTGATCATCGCCAACAGCCGCATCGCCACCGTCGCGACTAGCGTCAGCAGCCTCGTTGCTGCCTGCGCCTTGATCGTTGTTTCCTGTGTCGCCGTAAGTACCGCCACCGGTGCTCGGCTGAGCTTCCCTCGCAGCGATGCTCGCACGCACGACCGCTTCGTCGGTCACAAACGCCGGCTGCTCCGCTGGCGAAGCGCCCACTGCATCCTCAGCGCCCTCGGCGGCATGACCCTCGGCGCCGGCATCGTCGTCTTCGCTCGGCGCGGGCTTGAACGGCCAGTCGCCCTCGGCTTCTGCCAGCTTGTACGCGTCTGCCAGCAACACCGTCAGCTCGGCCTGCAGCGCCCGCATGCGCGCATCAACCTCCACGACCCGAGTGACCAGGTCGTTCAATCGCCCCCGGTTGGGGCTTTCGGCGCTGAATGGATGTTGCATGATTTCATTACAGCAGCGACCTCAGACATCACGATTTACCGTGGAAAACACGCGGAAGTTGAGTGTGGCTGAGGTGTTGTGGATCCTGCGACTCCTCCGTCGCGCAGGATGACAGGAAGTGCGCGCAGGATGACGCCCAGGATCACAAGGGTCGTCACAGCCCCTACGCGCGGGCGTACCGCAGCAGCAGCGTCGACCCCGCTCACAGCACCCGGCGACACCCACGACGGGCCGCACAAGACCCTACGGCCGCCAGTTCCAGGGCTCGCTGGGAAGCCGAGCGGGGTCGAAGCGTGTAACCAGCCCGGCAGCTGTTACTCGCTCACCGGAGGCAGCAAGACCCAGTGAATGGGCAAGTTGCGTGAGTACGTCTTGCGCAGATACGCCCGCCGCTTCGAGCTGACGCAGCGTAACCGCCCCGTCACGCTTCGCGAGTCGCGCTCCCGTGGGTCCGAGCACGAGCGGCACGTGCGCGTACTCCACCACTGGTGGCGACGGCAGGTTAAGCAGTCGCTGCAGCAATATCTGCCGCGGTGTTGAGGGCGCAAGGTCTGCCCCGCGCACGATTTGGTCGATACCCATCGCCGCGTCGTCGACCACCACGGCAAGGTTGTACGCGACTGTGCCGTCGCCGCGTCGCAGCACCAGGTCGTCGATGTCCCCCCGCACCTCCCCCAGCATCAGGTCGGTGAACTCGGGCGCGACGGCACCGTCTGGCACGCGCAACCGCAGGGCGGGCTGTCTCGGCGCGATCATCTCTCGCGCCGCGCGACGCTCCTCGGGCGTACGGTCACGGCAGGTACCGGGGTACGCCCCCGGTGGGGCATGGGGCGCCGAGGGGGCGGCGAGAATATCCTTGCGCGTGCACGTGCACTCGTACACCAACCCGGCATCGGCGAGCCGATCGATCGCGGCTTCGTGCGCTGCCCCGCGGCTCGACTGCAGCACCGGATCCCCATCCCAGTCGATCCCCAGCCGCGCGAGGTCCTCGAGTTGAGCGGCCGCTGATCCGGCGTCGCGTGCGCGGTCTAGATCTTCGATGCGCATGAAGAAATCACGGCCGGTCGAGCGGGCAAACAGCCACGCGATGAGTGCCGTGCGCAGGTTTCCCAGATGCAGGTCACCCGAGGGGCTGGGCGCGTAACGCCCCGCGCCCACGCTACGGTCGTCGCTTCGGTCGTCGCTTCGGTCGTCGCTACCGCCTCGGCCTACTTTGTTCATCTGTTCATTCTGGCACGCACAACAAACTCGAATGCACAGCGCGGCTGTTACGCGCCAGTCACCCAGCGCCCCGATTTGCGCACCAAGCGCTACGCTGCAGTGGGAGGCAAACATGCACGAAGCACTGCAAGAACTACGGGCACAGTTGGGCGACCGGCTTGTCACAGACGCCGCCGAGATCGCAGAGCACGCTCACGACTCGTCGCGCGACTCCCCCGAGGGCGAGGCGATCGCGCTCGTGCATGCCTCGTCGACCGAAGACGTCTCAGCGGCGCTGGCTTGGGCGAACGGACGCGGCGTGCGCGTGAGTGTGCGCGGGGCGGGCACGGGCCTCGCGGGCGGAGCCAACGCCTACGCGGGTGGGCTGATCCTGTCGCTCGCGGGCATGAACCGCATCATCGAGATCGATGCCGCAGACCGTCTCGCGGTCGTGCAGCCCGGCGTCATCACGGCCGAGCTTGACGATGCCGCACGAGGCCAGGGCCTCTTCTACCCACCAGACCCAGCGAGCGCGCGCAGCTGCACTATTGGCGGCAACATCGCCACCAACGCTGGCGGGCTGCGCTGTGTCGCCCACGGCGTGACCCGCGACGCGGTGGCGGCGCTCGAAGTGGTGCTCGCCGACGGGCGCGTTTTGCGCACGGGTGCGCGCCCCCGCAAGAACGTGGTCGGCTACGACCTCACGAGCCTCATCGTGGGGTCTGAGGGCACCCTCGGCGTAGTCACCGAGGCCACTGTGCGCCTCAAACCGGTGCCGCCCGGAACTCCCTGCAGCTTTCGCGCGTCGTTCGACGACCTCGAGTCAGCGGGCCGCGCCGTCACCGCGATCGTCGGCGGCCCACACACCCCCGAGGTGCTCGAACTCATGGATGCCGCGAGCGTCGAAATCATCGAAGCCTACCGCCCCAGCGGTATCGCAGTGCCGCGCGGCGCTATGCTCGTCGGGCAGACTGTGGGCTCTGACGCGGCTGCCGCGGCCGCTGCCATCACCCGGGTCTGCAGTGACTATGGTGCGACCGAGACTGAGCTGTCAGACTCAGACGCACTGATTGAGGCCCGGCGGCTCTCGAACCCTGCGCTCACCGCCCGCGGGCTGAAAATCTCGTGCGATGTGGGGGTGCCCGTCGCGAAACTCGCCGAGATCTTTCACGGCATCAATGAGATCTCTGCCCGTCACGGCCGGCTGGTGTCGACCGTGGCGCACGCGGGCGACGGCAACCTGCACAGCACCGTCGACTGCGCCGATGACGACGTGGCCGCCGCCGACGCGCTACTCGACGACATCACGCGGCTCGCGCTGTCGCTGGGAGGCACCATCACGGGCGAGCACGGCATCGGATCGGTGAAACAGCACGAGCTGCCGTGGCAACTCGACGACGTGTCACGCGCCACGCAGCGTGCGATCAAACTCGCCCTCGATCCGCGCGGCACCCTCACCCCCGGTCGCGCCATCTAACGGTACCCACTACCACGGCCCCCAACACCACGCCCCCAACCAAGCCCCTTGGTTCACTCGAGTGCACCACCCTTGGACCGACGACAAGACCAGTGGCAGGATCGAAGCATGCGAATTCTCTCGATCCAGTCATCGGTCGCGTACGGTCACGTGGGCAACTCGGCCGCGGTGTTTCCGCTGCAGCGCATCGGCGTCGATGTGATGCCCGTGCACACCGTCTGTTTCTCAAACCACACGGGTTACGGCGCCTGGCGCGGCCCGCTGATCGCGGGCAGCGACGTCACCGAGATCATCACGGGCATCGAGGAGCGCGGCGGGCTTAATGGCGTCGACGCCGTACTCTCGGGCTATCAAGGTGGCGACAGTATTGGTGACGCGATTCTCGACGCCGTTGCACGGGTAAAGCGCCATAGCCCCGAGGCCATCTACGCCTGCGATCCGGTGCTGGGCAATGCCAAGTCGGGCTGCCATGTCGCCCCCGAGGTGCAAAACCTGATTCGCGACCGCGTCGTGCCCGCGGCCGATCTCATCACGCCCAACCAATTTGAGCTCGGATTCATCACCGACACCACCCCCAAGACCCTCGACGAAATACTCGCCTCAGCCGACCTGGCCCGCGCCCGCGGGCCGCGCACCGTGCTCGTGACGAGCGTCGAGCGCGAGGACCGCACGCCCGGCACCCTCGAAATGCTTGCGGTCACGGGAGAGGGCGCGTGGCTTACGACCACCCCGCACCTGCCGCTGAAGGCGAATGGCTCGGGCGACGTCACCGCGGCCTTGTTCACGGCGCATCTGTTGCGCACGGGCGACGCCGCTCTCGCGCTCGCGCGCACGACCGCAAGCGTCTTCTCACTGCTCGAGACCACGCTCGAGGCAGGCACCCGCGAACTGCAGCTCGTCGCTGCGCAAGAGGCCTACGCTCACCCCAGCGACCGGTTCGAGGCCCGGCGCGTGCGCTAACCGCCGCCGCGGGGCATTGATCCGGATCATTGCCCCGCCGCGCGCTCGATTGCGCCGGCACGCGTCGAGAATAAAATAGGCGCGACAAGTTCCGTCTATGCCGCAGGCATAAGCGGAAGTAGTCGCGCATATTTTTTATACACGGTAGCAGGATCACTGCCCCGGCGAGATCACTGCCTCGGCGAGGCCGTTGCCCGCGGCCCACGCGGCTGGGTATGCTGGCAGCCCAAGACTGCTTAACGGAGCGCGGCTCCGAGCGTGGTTCCGAGCGCGATACCGAGCATCGCACACACCACCGCCGCCACGAGCACGCCCGCACCGTTAGCGAGCGCCGCGCCAAAGCGACGCTCGGCGAGCAACTTCGCGGTGTCGAGGCTCGCAGAGCTAAAGGTGGTGTAGCCACCGAGCAGCCCCACTCCCACGACCTCGGCGATCGGCGAGCCCAGGGCGAGGCCGGTAAGCACCCCCAGCGCGAATGAACCCGTGAGGTTTACGACAAACAACCCCCACGGAAACGAGTGGCGCCGCCTGCGCGCCATCGCGCGGTCGATGCCGTAGCGCAGTGCGGCGCCCGCACCGCCAGCCGCTGCGATCGTGAGCGCATGCCACACGCCCGTCATGCGCTGCGTGCCTGCCCGATGCGGCCGAGCCAAATGCCCGCGATGCTCGCGACGAAGCCTGCCACGAGCGTGCCACCCGCGTAGCCGAGCGCTTGCCAGACTCTGCCGTCACCCAGCAGTTCAGCGGCTTCTGTCGCGAGCCCGCTGTAGGTCGTAAACCCGCCGAGCACTCCCGTGCCGAGCAGCAGCCACCAGCGGTCGGTGTGCCGCTTGGCTGTGGTGACGCGATCTACCACCGAAAACAGCAGCCCGAGCGCAAACGCTCCCACGAGGTTGACCACTAGCGTCGCCCAGGCGGCAGTGTCAACTCCGGCCAGGCCTACCGCTCCTTCTGCGCCTGCCGAGCTGCCCATCAGAGCGCCGACACCATACCGCGCGAGTGTGCCCACTGCGCCTCCAGCTGCGACGAGCCCAAACGGGGCGAGCGAGCCTGGCACCATGTGATTTAGCCTACACCCGCGCCCGGCGGCGGGCGGCGGGCTGGGCGCGGCGCGCGCGGGCGCGCCCCTGCGGTGGGAGATCACAGCCGAACGGGCGTACGCTCGTCTCATTCCGACAGCTCACCGCAGAGCACCTCGCTCACGGCCGGGCCGCCAGCTCACAGAAGAGGCCAATGTGACCCGCCACTCGCTCTCCCACTCCCGCACGCTACGCGCGCGCGGTCGCATCGTGCCCCGCGCCGCACATGCGGCCCTCGCGGGGCTCGCCGTCACGCTCACCGTTTCGATCGCGGGTTGCGCCACGGGCGCTGACCCTGTGGCCACGCGCGATGCCCTGCAGGGCGCTGCCGAGACGCCCGCGCCCGAGCGCCAGGCGCAGCAGCAAGAGGCCGAGGCAGACGCCGAGCCGATCGAGCTCGAACCCCTCGAGTGTTTACCAACCCTGGTGGTCACTGCCCGCGGCACGGGTGAGCCGTCTCGCGGCCAGCTACTCGGCCCCGTCTCACGCGCCATCGCCGAGGCTCGACCAGATCAGGTCGTGAGCACCGACCTCGACTACCCCGCCGACACCGACGTCAACGAGGGCGCGTCTCTGGGTGTACGCACCCTGGTGACGATGCTCAATCTGCAGGCGCAGACCTGCCCCGAACAAAAGTTTGTACTGCTCGGCTATTCACAGGGGGCGCTCGTCATCGGCGATGCGCTCTCGACGCCCACAGATCGTTTCGTGGGGCTCGAGGCTCAGGAGCTGCGCCCCGAGGCGGCCGCCGCTGTGAGTGCGATCGTGTTCTACGGAGACCCTCGGTTTGTGGGCGCCGAGCCGTTCAACGCGGGTGATTATGACGAGACGCGGGACGGCCTCCTCCCCCGCCCCGTGAGCGCACTCAACGCGTACGAGAAGAAGCTGCGTGACTACTGCGTGGGTGACGACTTTATCTGTCAGGCGACGACGACCGGCCTCGACGAGGCCGGTCACGTCGCCTACTTTGACAACGGCATGCAGCAGGACGGGGCAGCCTTTGCGATCACCAAGTTGCCGCCGGTCGCTAAGTCCGCACAGGAATCGGCAAAATCGGGTGAGAAGCCGACCGAAGCCCCAGAGGCGAAGCCGACGGACGACTCAGAGCCGAAGACGACCGAGTAGCGGCCCCGTACCGCCCTACGCTGCCACGTCGGTGAGCGGCACGCTCGGGTCGCGCAGCTTCTCGAGGTCGACGGTCACGCCGCTGCGCACCAGATCTTGAATCTGCTCGTTCACGTCCCACACGTTGACGTTCATGCCGCCGCCTACGCGGCCGTCCTTTACCCAAAACGCGAGGTACTCTCGCTTGGCCAGGTCGCCGCGCACCACCACCTCTGCGTCTCGCATCAGGTGCGGGTAGCCCGCCATTTCCATGCCGAGCTCCCACTGGTCAGTGAAGAAGAACGGGATCACGTCGTAACTGACCGACTGCCCGAGCATCGCCTGTGCCGCTGCCTTACCCGTAGCAAGCGCTACAGCCCAGTGCTCGCTGCGCACTCGCGTGCCCGCCCCCGCGTGGTCAATGTTCGCGAGGTCACCCGCCGCAAACACGTCGGGTGCGCTGGTGCGCAGGCTCGCGTCGACAAGCACACCGTTTTCGACCTCGAGGCCCGCTGCCTGCGCGATTTCGACATTGGGAATCGCGCCGACCCCCACGAGCACCAGGTCGGCTGGCAGCGTCTCACCGTCTACCTGCACTCCCGTCACCACGCCGTCTTCGCCCACCATGCCCTCGACGTTCGCGTGCATGCGAAACACGGTGCCGTGAGCCTCGTGGAGCTTCTGGAAGTCGCCGCCGAGTTCAATACCCAGCACCGCTTCGAGCGGCGCACTGCCCCGCTCCAGCACGGTCACGGTGTTGCCCTGAGCGCGAGCGGCCCAGGCTGCCTCCATCCCGATCCAGCCGGATCCGACTAACACGATGTTCTTGCCCCCCGTGGCGAACACGGCGTGGAGCGCCCGCGCGTCTTCGATAGTCCTGAGCGTGTGCACCCCTGCGAGGTCGGCCCCCGCAATGGGAAGCGTTCGGGCACGCGATCCGGTGGCGAGCAGAAGTCTCTCGTATTCGAGGGTTTCGCCACCTACCAGCGTCACGGTGTGAGTCTTGGTGTCAAACGATTCGGCCGAGATGCCCTGGCGCACAGTGATGCGCTGCTCGTCGTACCAGGCCTGCGGGTGGGTGAAGACCGAGGCTTCATCGTCTTTGCCCTGCAGGTAGCCCTTCGACAATCCGGGGCGCTCGTAGGGCAGTTGCGCCTCACCCGCGATGATCGTTATGTCTCCCGTGAAGCCTTCTTCGCGCAGCTGCGCAGCTGCACTCGCGCCCGCAAAACCGCCGCCCACAATCACCATGCCGCTCATCGCGCCACCTCTTTCTTGCCTTCAGACCTGAGACTTCGCTTACACTTCGAACTCTAATGAAGATCTCGCTCTAGTGTCAATAAGTTTCGCCGATAGACTATTGGCATGAGCAATATCGACAGCATCCATGCCGTGGGCGCCCTTGCCGACCCGGTTCGCCGCGAGCTGTACGACTACGTGGTGTCTCAGCACGACGCTGTGGGCCGCAAACAGGCAGCAGAGGCGGTAGGCACACCGCAGCACACCGCCAAGTTTCATCTCGACCGCCTGGTCGATGAGGGGCTACTCTCGGTCGAGTACCGGCGCCTCAGCGGCAAGACCGGGCCGGGCGCTGGGCGACCCTCGAAACTGTACCGACGCTCTGAAGCTGAAATTGAGGTGACGCTGCCCGGGCGGCAGTACGACCTGATGGGTGGCATTCTCGCCGCTGCGATCGAACAGAACGACTCCCCCGATATGCAGCGGGCCCTCGATACGGTCGCCCACACCGCAGGCGTAGGCGTGGGCGCCGCCCACCGCACGGCAATGCCAGAGCCCGCCGCCGACGCGCTCACCGAGATCGCTGATACGCTCGCGGCCCAAGATTTTGAGCCGGTTGTTGAGCCCGGTGCGGTGCGACTGCGCAACTGTCCATTCGATCACCTCGCCAAAGATCACACGCAACTCGTGTGCGGCGTGAACCAAAAGTTTGTGCAGGGTGTCGTCGACGGCCTCGGGTGCGGCTGCGCCCACGCTAACCTCGAGCCCGAAGCTGGCTACTGCTGCGTCACGATTCGCGAGCGCGCAGCAGGGGCGACCGACGCGTCTGCGCCCGAGACCGGAGTGCCCGGGTGCGCTGAGGCCGCGTCAACGTGTGTGTGCCAGCGGCACGGCTGATCCGGCACGCATGATCACTGGGTGCTGAGCACACCAGCGCCCGCCAGGCGATTACGCCTTCGTGACGGGAACGACGCCAGTGACGCTCTGCTCGCTCTCCCAGCACTCAATGCCGCTCACCTCTGGCAACAGGGCGCGCGTAAACACGGGCTCCTGCCCGAGTTTGCGCTGGCGCGTGTAGTCGCGCATGAGTTTGAATGCGATGCCAGAGAGCAGCCCGATCGCGATCAGGTTGACAAGGGCCATGACGCCCATGATCGAGTCGGCCGAGTTCCAAATCAGATCGGCCGAGGCGATCGAACCGACGAAGATGGCGGCCACTGCGAGTACACGGTACCCCAGCAGCACACCGGGCCTGGCCGAGATGAACTCGATATTCGACTCGCCGTAGTAATAGTTGCCGAGGATCGAGCTGAACGCCAGCAAGAAGATGATCACCGACAGCAGTACGTTCGACCAGGGCCCCAGCGCGCCCACGATGGCGTTCTGGGTGAGATCGATGCCTTTGGCGGCATTGGCGAGGTCGGGGGTCGACACGAGAATAATGAACGCGGTGATCGAACACACGAGAAAGGTGTCGAAGTAGACGCCGAGGGTCTGCACGAGCCCCTGTTTCACCGGGTGGGTTACGGCCGCGCTGGCACCCGCGTTGGGGGCCGAGCCGAGGCCCGCCTCGTTCGAGAACATGCCGCGCTTAATACCGGTCATGAGCACCGTTCCAAACGCGGCGCCGACCACCTGGTTGGCGCCGAACGCGCTCGTATAGATCGAGAGAAACACCTCGGGTAGGCGTTCGATGTTCATGCCCACGATCACGAGCCCGAGCAGCAGGTAGAGCAGCGCCATCGCCGGCACAACGGCCTGTGTCACGCTCGCGATGCGGCGCACCCCACCGAACACCACGAGCGCGGTGAGAGCTGCCAGCACAACGCCCACTGCGATGGGCAGCCAGTCAACGGTGCCACCGAAGCTCGATGAGACGGTCGCGGTGATGGTGTTGGCCTGCAGCGAGCTAAACGCAAAGGGAAAGCAGACGATCAAGATGCCCGCGAATAGCGTGCCCATCCATTTCGCTTTCAGCCCCTTCCACATGTAGTAGGCGGGGCCGCCCCGAAACCCGTTCTCGTCGCGCACTTTGAATAGCTGACCGAGGGTCGACTCGACAAAGCTCGACGCGCCGCCGACGAACGCCATCGTCCACATCCAGAACACGGCGCCGGGGCCACCGATCGCAATGGCGGTGCCCACTCCCGCGATGTTGCCAACGCCCACGCGCGACGCCGCAGAAATCGTGAACGCTTGAAATGCTGACACCGACTGCGGCTCACCGTTCTCGTCGGTGGGCGTCTTATTGGTGAGCGTGCGCAGCATCTCGGGGAACCAGCGCAGCTGCACGGCCCCCGACCTGATGGTGAAGTACAGCCCGAGCCCAATAAGCACGGGGAGCACAATCCAGGTCCACAGTGTGTCGCCTGCCTGCACCATGAAGTCGTTGAGCGCGTCCATGCGTCAAGTATTGCAGTGCGCGGCACGTTAGCGCCCCACATTTGAACACGATTTTCGACGAATCCAAGTGTGGGGCGCTCGCGTTTGGTGCGCGAGTCGTTACGCCCGACGCCTACGCAGCACGACCGTTCCTGCGACGAGCAGCAGGGCGCTCAGGGCGAGGCCGCCGCCCCACAGCGCTGAACCGCCCGTGTTTGAGAGGTTCTGCGGCTGCTTGGGAGTGGCCGGCGTAACCGGCTCGACCGTCACCTCTGCGCCCGCGGCAAACTCGACCTGGGCAATGTCGCTTACGTTGCCCGCAGCGTCAATCGCGCGCAGCTCAACCACGGCGGCCTCCTTGCCCAGGGGCACCCTGGCCGATAGTGCGCCCTCTTGCACCTCGAGGTCTTTCGCGAGCTGCTGCCACTGATCGGCGCCCTTGATTCGGTGTTCGACCCGCGCAACGCCCGATGTGGCATCGGCGATGGTGAGGTCGATGTCGCCGCGCGAACGCTGTGCGGCCGCCTGCAGCTGCGGTGCCACCGTATCGATGTTGACGCTGTGCTGCGCCGGCTCGCTCACGTTCTTGAAATCGTCGCTTGCGCGCGCCCATACCGTGTGCCGGCCGTCGGCCCCCAGATCGACCGGGTCGGTGTACTGCGCCCAATCGTCGCCTGTGAGTGAGAACTCGATCGTGGGCGCATCATCGGCGTTATCTGTGGCGGCGATACCCACCGCCACAGGCGCCTTGCGGTACCACCCTGATGCCGAAGCGTTAGATGCCGTGAAGCTTACGACGGGGGCTTCTTTGTCGCTGTGCAGTCGGATGTCTACCGTTTCGTCACCGCTCATGGACACCGACTTCGCAGAGCCTCGGCTTCCATCTGTTCCCACCGCTACGACGTCACACGTGGTCGCTGGTGCATGCGTCTTCACGGTGCCGTCTGCCTGAGTGTCGCCTGCCGCACGCCAGCCCGCATCGCCCTCGCAGCGAAGCGCCGTGGCCGCCGCTGCCGCGGGCTCGCCCGCTTCATCGGTCACTGCGATTGTTACTTCTTCGAGCGCCGCCCGAAACACTGAGCCGCCCAGCACGCGGGCCGCAATCGCCATGCGCTCTTCAGAGACAAACTCCAGCGTGTCAGTCGTCTGGTGGTATGCGGGCTCGAGCACAATGTTCGTGCCACCGGCCCAGAACATCCAGCTGAAGACAACCGCCGGGATTCCTACGTCATGGAACGACTGGTGGTCGCTTCGGCCGACCTGCCCAATCTGCAGTGCCCCCATTCCAGCGATTTGCGATACCGTATCGGCCAGCCCAAGGACGGGGTTGTCTTCTTTCGTTGCCCCGTCAACGGTGAGCGCCCAGAACCCGAACGGCTGCGATTCGGTGCCCGCATAGTTCGTGCCCGCCATGTCCATGTTCCACGCGCCGATGGTGCGGTCACGCTCTTCAGCGGTCATCACATTGGACGCGTGGTGCTTCGAGCCTTTAATGCCCTGTTCTTCAGCACCCCAGGCCCCCACCCGCACCTCGGTGTCGAGAGAGTAAGAACCGAGAATCCTTGCGAGCTCCAGCATGATGCTCGTGCCCGAGCCGTTGTCGCTAGCACCGTGGCTGCCGACGACCGAGTCAATGTGTGCACCGATGTAGACGATCGGTGCCTCGGGGTCGCCGTTTGCTGCTTCACGCACACCGATCACGTTGGTGCTCTGGTTTGAACCGGTCTGCGTGGTAATCGAGAGCGAAAGCGGGCCATCCTGTAGCAGGGCGCGCATGCGCTCGCCCTGGTTCAGCGCTGCTCCCACCACGACGAGCCCCTGGGCTTCATCCGGTACGGAGCCCGGGTTCGGCAGCGCCTCTGGTGAGCTGGCGCCCGCGACCTTGGCAAACACAACGCCCGTGGCCCCCACGCCAGCGAGGTCCTTCAAGATCGCGTTGCGGGTCGCCGCTGCCGCGTTCCAATCGACGAGCACGATCTTGCCCACGAGGTCCACGCGGGTCGTTAGATCGCCCGTCCCTGATCCAATTTCGATCAGCTCGCCTTCGAGCGCGGTGTCGCTTCCCGTAAAGACCGCGTTTGTCGCCGGCTTAAACTGCCAACTCGCGTATCCCTCCTGGTATCGACTGGGCACAACGTCAGCAAACGTCTGCGGCGTGGCGGCGAACGTTTCGCGCGACGTGTCAAATCCGTACGACTCGAGGGTGGTTTCAACGTAGGCGGCGGCCGCTTCTTCGCCCGCAGTGCCCGCTACGCGCGGGCCAATCGTGTCGGCGAGATAGACGTCATGGTTCCAAATGTTTTGTGAGTTCACCTCGTCCAAGAACTGCTGCTGAAAGCCGGGCAGCGTGGCTTCACCCGTGATCGCCTCTACCGCGTCGATGGGCGCGAAGCTCTCTGCGCGTGAGACGACGGCCTGAGCCGCCGTTCCCTGCAGCAGAAGCGGAAGCGCAACGGCTGCCGCGCAGGCCGCCACAAATGGCCTGCGCATACGGCCCTTCGGCCGCGCCAAAGCACGTGAATGCGCGTGCTGTGTATTCATGTAACCGGGGTGTCCTCTCTGACGGATTACACGTGTCAAAGATTTTTGACACATCCGGTAACACTATCGGCCTGCCACGAACGCGCCACACCTGTATTACGTTGTGTCTCAATCGTGTGACTGATCGCGCAGTCGCACCAGCCGCTCGTGCCCCGTTTCTTCAAGCTCCGCGATGTCTGAGCGCGACTTCAGAAACTCAGAGAACGAACGGAATCCGAGCGCCTTCTCGTTAAACGACGGATCCATGCGGCGCATCTGCTGCTTCACGGCCGAACTGTGCAGCCACTCAGAATCGTCTTTCTCGAGCCCCAGCCACAGCGCACGAATCAAAAGCCCGGTGATCTCAAGCTCGGTATCTGCATCGGTCTGGGCGCTTACCTCTGCGCTCATCTCTGCGCTGATCTCTGCGGTGGACTCTGCGCTTGGCTCCGCCTCCTGCGCCGGATCGCTTCCCTTGCGCACTTCGACTGGCCCTGCGGCCCCTGCAAGCTCTGCAGGGTCTGCTGCCGTTGTTGCCTTTGCGGGCCTCCCGGGTCTTGCCGACCTCGCAGGCCTTGCAGATTTGGCAGGCCCAGTCACCTCAGCCGCAGACTCCACCCCGGGCAGCGTGTCGTACGACGCAAACTCATCACACGCCGCGGTGAGCGATTTCGCGGTTGAACCGGCGACACCGATTCCCACGACGTAGCGCCCCAGCCGCTTGCAGCGTTGCGCGAGCGGTACATAGTCGGAGTCGCCCGCCACGATGACCACGTGGGTGAGATCGTCGAGCCGAAACATGTCTTCGACCGTGTCGACCGCCAATCGAATATCGGCCCCGTTTTTCGCGTAGGCGGCCGCCGGAAACAGCTGCACCAGGTCAACGGCCCGCGCGACCAGCTGTGACCGGTAGAGCGCGTTAATCGGCGATGACCAGTCGGCGTAGGCGCGCGTCAGCACGAGCGTGCCAAATGACGAGGCGTAGTCGATGATCGCGCCCACGTCGACAGCGGCAGCTTCGAGCCTGGCCGCGATCTCGGGGTCACTCGGGTCTTCGGCAATGCGGTGCCTGTCGCGCCCGAACGAGTTGCGCCCGTGCACGCGGTCGTACCACGAGAGCACAATGTTGTCGAAGTCTAGGTAGACCGCGACTCGGCCGTTCTGATTATCTGCCACCCCTCTAGTGTGACAGGCGCACGCCACGCTGCCTACGCCGCGAGCAACTTTCGACCGCAGCGCGGCGATCACTCAGGCCGCAGCGCGGCGATCGCGAGGTCTGCCCGGTCGGTGACAATCCCGTCGACTCCCATCGCTACGAGCTCGCGCATGCGATCAGTGTCGTTGATCGTCCACACATGCACCTCGACGCCGTGCCGGTGCGCGGCTCGAATGAGCCGCGGCGTCAGCACCCGCACAGGCCCCTGCCGCTCTGGGATCTGCAGCGCATCGAGCCCCCGCAGAGCGCGCGCGACGCCAAGCCGCGTGGTGAGCGAGGCTAAGATCCGGATCACACCCCACTGCCCCGGCGAGGCCGCGGGGCGCCTGTCACCCCCTGCCGCCATGGCTCGCGCGCGGTACCGGTCTGAGAAGCTGGTGAGCAGCACCCGGTGCGCGTGGGGCGCGATGATGCAGCCGGCGGGTACTGCTGCCGCGCGCGCCTTCACATCGACATTGAAGCGCGTGTGCGGGTACGCCTCGAGCGCTGCCGCGAGCGTGATGACGCCGCCGCGGTCCTGCATGATGCGTTCGAGCTCGGCGAGTGTGACATCGGCGATGTCACGGGGGTCGCCCGCAATGCGCTTGAGGTCGGTGTCGTGAAACAGCACCACTTCGCCGTCGCGTGTGAGGTGGCAATCCGTTTCAACAAACTCGCACCCCGCCACGACTGCCGCCTCGATCGCGGCACGCGAGTTCTCGGCGATGCCCGCGGCATGCATGGCCGCCGTGGTGAGTCCGCGGTGAGCGAGCACCCGCGGCCTGCGGGCACCTGCGAAGTAGGAGTGAGACATACCCCTATCTTGACAGCTCGCTAGGCTGGGGGCGGCACGACCCTATCTCTTCGCCTTCACAGAAATGAGCACACATGAACGACATCACCGCCCAGAAAGAACTCGTACAGAACCACATGGGTTCGCTGTTTGAGGGCGTCGAGATCGATACCGATGGTGACCTTTCAGTCAGGTACGGCTCGAGCCGAGTGTTTGTGCGGGTGCACGAGTTTGCAGAAAACTCGGCCCTCGCCATGGTGTTCTCGCCCCTGCTGTCGAACGCCGAGAACACGGCCGAGCTGCGCGATTTCGTCGCTTTCTCTGGAGCCGACTACGTGTTTGGCAGCTTTGTGCTCGTTGATCGCGGCGACAACCGGGTTGACCTGATCATGAAGCACAACCTGCTCGCCGACACGCTCGAGGCGAACGAGCTCGGCTTCGTCGTGGCGGGCATCGCATCGACCTGCGACGAAATCGACTCCGACCTCGCCGCCCGCTTTGGCGGCAACGTGTTTCATCCCGAGGACGAAAGCTGACTCTAGTGAAGTTCGCAACACCCGTCGTGTACCTCACGCCGTTAAATACCAGTTAACGCAAAATCCTGGGCTGGGGTTTTCTGTTCCAACTGAGTTGACCGAATTCGTCACCACTATCTAACTCCTCAAGATCGCTCAACAGCCCAGCAATCTCGCCAGGCATGGAGGCGGTGATCGTGCTCGACACTCCCGCCCACGATCACCGCGTCTTTTATCGGGACTGACATCCTTCGCTATCCGAAACGACGCCTCTACATTGGAGAACTGGTGGGCAAAAATACACCGGCGCATGCCATAAATACTGAAGCGCAAGTGCTCCGACCCCGCGACACCTTCGTCTCGATGCGTGGATTAGCGCCAAGGGACATTGCTCCTCGCCAGCTGGTATCAGGGAAAGCTAAGGGTACTCACGAAGGTGACTTCAGCCACTTCTCCGCATTCAGCGAGACTTTCTTCACTCACCTGTTTACTGCCCCCCATGACCGACACTGCTTCGCCGATTTTGTGGAGCTTCCCCTCTATCTCGAGCTGGCCATCGTCAGAGATCCTTTCAAAGGTTGCGGCTGAGAACGCGAGCGGGGTTGCCCCAGCCGCGGTTTCGAGCGAGACGCATCCTTGCTCGTTTGCAGTGAGGTCTCCCTCGAAAACAGCCTGCCCCGATGGCATAGCGTCCGGATCAAAAGTGATTACTTTAAAATTCCCGGCCGACTGGACGCTTAAACCGTACGGCTTGGAGGCAGAATGTTCCGGTACAGCGAGGTTCGGCGTAGCGCCACTTGGTTCACCCCCAGTTTCACTTGCCAAAGCACAGCCTGTGAGACCCATGGTTAAGGACGAAATAACAGCAGTAAGAATCAGGGTGTTACGTGACATGAGTTCTCCTAGTCAACTTGAGAGCATAGTTTTCTGAAAGATACGTCAATAGGCTGGAACCTGTTTAGCAGCCGCTTTTGGTAGCGCCTGTGGGTTGACCCGGTAGCAGACGTGGGAGTGCCCGGTAGCGGTCACGCGCCCGCGTTGCCGGCCCGCGCTAGGTTGGCCCGCTGATATCGGCTCGATGGCGGCGCACGTTCAGGCCGTTCGACTGCACGACTCCCGTGTTCGAGACGATCCAGTTGATAGCGGATTCTGCGATGACGGCGTCGTGGAAGGACTTATCCCAGTCCACGGGATCGAATTGCGAGGCCACCAATGGCGATCGCGCGACGCGAGCAGTGTGTGATCGCTTCGACCTGTCGATAGGGACGTTGCTGGCTGAGTGACGCATGATGTTGGTAGTCGGCCATACGTGTAGATCCTTCCACCCGCCAACACCCTAATCGGTCACGGTTGATGGCCACTCTCAGACATGACCGCCGGAGCGCTACCGGGTGCACCCACGCACGCTACCGGGTACCCCCACAGGCGCTACCGAACAAGTCGGCTAAACAGAACCCGGCAAAAACACGCCCCGCAAGACGCACGCCTGCGCGGGCAGGCCGGGAACGAGCGACTCCATCGGCAATGGGTGAAGTTTGTTGCTCGGAAGAAGAAGAGCACCATCGCGAATGTCGCGATCGCGAGAGAACTCGCGGGCTGGTGCAGGTCACTCGCTATCAGAGGCCGTACACCTCCTGGGACCGTTTCATCTTGCCTATTGACAAACAAACGTACATATCAGTCGTGGGCGGCCCGCGCGGAGCCGGTGCCGCCCTCGTCAATATGTAGCGGATCTTTGGCGAGCAGCGCGTTTCCTAGCGGGGTGGCCTCGTACACCCGAGATGACCCGACTCGCTGAGGAACCCTCGGCGCACCCGGTTCAACGCTCTTTTGCGCATCAATATACCCAGCGCGGCGCAGCGTCGCGAGCGCCCAGCGCACGCGAATAGCCAGCCTGTTGTCGCCCGTGCGCGTACGCTGGGCGACGGCCCCGTCGCCCAGCGCGAGGTCGCGCGCGATCGCGGCAATAATATCCCCGCTCGTGCGCGGCCGCTCGGCAATCAGCTGCAGTGCCAGCACCCGGCACACGCTCATGGTGGGAATACCGCCGCTTGTTACGTCTCGGTGCGGACCACCCCAGCGTTTTTCGTCGTACGATACCGGTTCGCTGTAATCAGGCGGGTGCTCTCCCGCCTCGTCTAAGTAGAGCCCGCCCCCGGTCGCCTCGTGTTCTTTGTGCGGCCGGTGTTTCGTGTGGGTTCGGTGCTTCTTGTGTGACCTGTGCTCTTTGTGCCCCAGGTCACCCTCGTGGCCTTCTTCGTCCTCACGCATGTCAAGCCGCCCTTCTGGCCGTCCCACTGCATGGCGGCCTCATTTTGAGCATACGCCCGGCCCAGCAGAAGCGACAGGGCTCGACCGCCAGATCGAACAAGGATTCGATCTGGTGGCCGGTGGGGCTCTACTCTGCTGAGCGTTGCGCGATGAACTCCTCGATCTCAGCACGGTTCGCGTACGAAGACTGTGCGCCCACGCGCTGCACCGACACGGCAGAGACCGCTGTCGCAAACCGCACCGCGTCTTCGAGTGCCGCGCCGGCTGCCAGCTCACCGGCCACCGCTCCCACGAACGCGTCACCTGCGCCGGTCGTATCAACCGCCTGCACGCGGTACGCAGGTACCTGTGTCAGCCTGGCACGCTCCCCCTCGCCGCCGTGCTCGGCCACGATCGCGCCGTCGGCCCCCAGCGTCACCACGACAGACCTCGCACCCGCTGCAAGTAGGCGTTCGGCCAGCCGCGAGTAGTTCTGGGCGTCAGGGTCGCTGAGCGAAGCGCCCAATACTTCTAGCGCCTCGTGCTCGTTCACGATCAACGGGTCGCATGCTTCAAGCACCGACCCTGCAAGCTGCACCGACGGCGCAGCGTTCAACACGACGCGCGCGCCCGCCGCCCGCGCTTGGGCCGCGACGTGCAGCGCGGTTTCGAGGGGAATCTCGAGGCTCAACACTACGACCTGGGCGCCCTGCCACGAGCTTTCGGCCCGCTTGAGCGCGTCGAGGTCGAGAGCCTGATTCGCGCCGGGAGACACGACGATCGAGTTCTCACCGTCGGGCGTCAAGAAGATGATCGCTGTGCCGGTGGGGCGCGGGGCCCGCATCACACCGGTAACGTCGACGCCAGCATCCTCCAGCTTTTCAAGCAGAAATGAGCCGTTCGCGTCGACCCCCACGCAGGCGACAAACGACACGGGGGCGCCGCAGCGCGCCGCCGCCGCCGCCTGGTTTGCTCCCTTGCCTCCCGGCAGCAGCGCGAGGTCGCCGCCCAGCAGCGTCTCACCCCCGCCCGGCCGCCTGGGCACTTCGACCACTAGGTCTGCGTTCGCGCTGCCCACCACCGCGACACGCGCTTGCTTCGCCACGGCTACGCGCCCTGAAAGTCGGTGATCAGGTCAACCACGGTGTCTGCGATCTCATCAGAGATCTCAAGCAGCACCGTCGTGTGTGCGCCCTCTTGCTGCGGGTATCCACGATACTTACCCCGCAGGTCGACGAGGGTCTGCCCGTGACCGGGCCCTCCCGTCGTATCCACCTCGACGTTCACGACCGGCGCGAGCGACACATCGAGGTGCCCAGCCGCCGCCGCAACTGCGATCGAGTCGTGCATTGCACAGCTCCAGTCACCAAACACCACATCGCGGTAGAACTCGCCGTAGAAGTCAATAATGCGCCCCATGTACTGGCCCGCGGGCCCGCCCGCGAGCATCTGGTCGCGGTGTTCAGCTGTGATGAGCACCTTCATGGTGACGTCAAGCCCTGCCATGATGATCGGCCAGGGGGCCGCGAACACTGCCTGTGCGGCCTCAGCGTCATGCCAAATATTGGCCTCGGCCACAAACGACACGTTGCCAGGCGCCGCTGCTGATCCGCCCATCAAGGACACGCCCGCGACGAGCTTCGGCAGCTCGGGGTCAAGTACCAGCGCCGCCGCGATGTTGGTCAGCGGGCCCACCGGTACGAGCCACACCTCGCCGGGGTGCTGGCGAACGATGTCAATGATCTGTTGCGCGGCGGTCGTAGCTGCTGCGGCGCGCACGGGCTCGTCGTCGCCCGCATTGCCCTGACCGTCGTTACCGTGCACGTGGTACGCGTACTCGGTGGGGCCTCCCAGCAGCGGGCCCGCCGCTCCCTGCGCCACCGGCACATCACTGCGTCCCACGATGTCGAGCACGCGCAGCGTATTGCGCGTGCCGCGCTCGACCTCGACGTTGCCCCACACTGTGCCCACCGCGAGCAGGTCAATGTCGGGGTGCAGCGCCGCGTACATAATCGCCATGGTGTCATCGACGCCGGTGTCACAGTCGAGAATCATTTTTGTCGCCATGTCAGGCCTCCTTGAGCCGCTGATCGAGGGCGGCAAATCGTATGTTTAAGCGTATCGGGCGGTGCCGAGCTGGTGCACCGCTTCGACGACGATATCGGCGAAGCGGCTCCAGTCGAGTTCGGTCGCGACGAGGGTGCGCGTGTCGGTCATGCGGTCTGCGACTCCCGTGGCGTGGTGCATGCCCGGCTTGGTCGCGAAGTTGACCACGGTTTGCCCCTTCGTCCATTCCCCGTGGAGTTCGACGCTGACGTGGGCGAGCTCGGTTCGCAAGAGATCCGGAGCGATGAGAGCGGCGACGCAGCACGCGTCGTGCACCGGGGGCGCGTCGAAGTCGAAGACTTCGCGGTAGGTCGTGCCGAAGAACTCCCAGATGTCGAGCATGAACTGGGCGACCTCGCGCCCGCGGCCGCCCGTCGCTTCGCCGGCCTGGCGTACGCGCGCTTGCAGCTCGTCGGTGGCGAGCGCCTGGTGGGTGAGGTCGAGCCCCACCATCGTCACCTCCCACTCCCCTCGAAACACGGCCTCCGCGGCTTCGGGGTCGACGTAAATGTTGTACTCGGCGGCGGGCGTCACATTGCCGCGTGTGTACGAACCGCCCATGAGTATCACTCGGCGCACGCGGCCGACGATCTCGGGTGCTTTGCGCATGGCGAGCGCGATGTTCGTGAGCGGGCCGGTGGGCACCAGGGTGACGGTGCCCGGATCGTGGGTGAGTACGGTGTCAATAATCAGGTCGCCGGCGTGCCTCGGGTCGAGCGTGCCGGTGACCTCTGGCAGCACCGGGCCGTCCATGCCGGTGTCGCCGTGAATGTCTTCTGACACGATCTGCGGTGTGACGAGCGGGCGGTCTGCGCCCCGCGCGATGGGCACATCGATGCCAGCGATCTGGCACACGGCCTGCGCATTGCGCGTGACGTTGTCGAGCGAGTGGTTACCCGCGACGGTGGTGATGCCGAGCAGCTCGATCGCGGGGCTCGCCGCCGCGAGCAGAATCGCGATCGCATCGTCGTGGCCGGGGTCGCAATCGAGAATGATCTTCTCGCAGGTCTGCTGGGCCCCTCGTGCGTGCTGGGTACTCACGCCGTTACCTCTTGTTTCGTTCCGGATCCGGGCTGGCCCGTGTTTTTGTCTCTTGCGGCGAGCGCCTTGCGCGTGCGGGCTTTGAGGGCCGCGCGTACGCGTACGGAGGCGAAGACGAGCGCGATGATGGTGATGACGTAGGGCACGGTGAGCGAGAGTGATGAGTTGGCGCCCAGGAGTCCGAGTCTGTCGGCGAGGGCGTCTGCGGCGCCGAAGATGAGGCAGGCGACCATGGTGCGGTAGGGCCTGGCGAGGCCGAAGGTGAGGGCGGCGACGGCGATGAATCCGCGTGAGGCGGTCATGCCCGAGGTGAAGGATCCGACGGTGGCCATGGCGAGCTGTGCACCGGCGATGCCTGAGAGTGCGCCTGAGATGAGGATGGAGATGAATTTGACGCGAAACACGTTGATGCCTGCGGCGACGGCGGCGGGTTCGTCTTCACCGACGGCGCGCAGGTGCACGCCGTACCTGGTGCGGTAGAGCACGTATGCGTAGATGGGTACCGCGATGATGGCGACCCACACGAGCAGGGTTTGGTTGTTGAGTGCGTTGCCGATGACGGGGATGTCGCCGATGGGGCCGAGGTCGATGCGCGGCAGGATTGCTTTGACGTCGCCCGGGGTGGCGCCGGCGTTACCGTAGAGCACGGTGAGCATGAGCACGGTGAGGCCGACGGCCAGTAGGTTGATGCCAATACCTACGACGATGAAGTCGGCTTTGAACACGAGGGCGGCGACCGCGAAGATCACGGCCATGAGGAGCCCGGCTCCGAGGGCGGCGATGATGCCGATGTAGGGGTTCGTGACGGCGCCGACTGCGATGGCGGCGAATGCTCCCGTGAGCATCATGCCCTCGAGCCCGATGTTCAAGATATTGCCGGTCTGTGTGAACGCTCCGCCGATGGCGGCGAGCAAGATGGGGGTGACCTTGAGTAGGATCACGCCGAGCATGCCGAGCGTGAAGATGTTGCCGATGAGTTCCATCAGGCTGCGCTCCCCTCGAGTTTTTCAAACTTGGTGGTGTCGGTGAGGCCAGCGCCGCCCGCGCCGCGTTTGAGGTTTCTCCAGTTCCACGCGATCGTGGCGGTGATCGCGATGATGATGAGGCCCTGCAGCACGTTGACGATGGGAAATGGGACGCCGATGGCTTGGATGCCGGTGGATCCGGCCATCATGGTCGCGTAGAACAGGGCCGCGACGAGCGAGGCCCAGGGGTTGAGGCGCGCGAGCAGCGCGACCGTGATCGCGAGAAACCCGAAGCCGGGTGAGAACTGCTGCAGAAACCTGCCGCCGTTGGGTCCGATGACGTAGAGGGCGCCTGCGAAGCCTGCGACGGCGCCCGAGAGCACCATCACCTGGATCGACATGCGCTTCACTGATACGCCGGTGTACTGGGCGAAGCGGTTCATCTCACCGAGCTGTTTCACTTTGAGCCCCCACGCTGAGCGGTTCAGTACTAGGGCGATGATGATCGCCACGATGAGGGCGATGATGAGGTCTGGCCCGAAGCCGTGGGCAGCGTCGAACATGGTGAGTCTCGCTTCGGGGGCGATCTTCGCTGACCCGGCGATGCCTGCGGTCTTGTCTTGGAAGGGGCCGGTGACGAAGAAGTTGGTGATGAGCATCGCCACTTCGCTGAGCAGCAGGGTGGTGACGATGATGTCGACGCGCCAGAAGCCGTAGAGCCAGCCGGGCAGCAGTCCCCAGAGGGCGCCCGCGAGGGTGCCGAAGCCGAGTACGAGCACGGTGAGGGTGAGGGGTGGCAGGTCGGTGAAGGTAAACCCGGCGTAGGCGCCAAAGAACGCCCCGAAGTACATTTGCCCCTCGGCTCCGATGTTGAAGAAGCCTGCTCTGAACGAGACGATGGTCGCGGCAGACACGATGGCGAGCGGTACGAACATGGCGATCGTGTTCGCGATGCCAAACGGGGTGCGCCAGCCCGAGGTGAAGAGCTCGATGTACGCTTCGATGGGGTTCTTGCCGATCGCGAGGATCACGAATGCGCCAATAACCAGGGCGACGAGCACCGCCAGTACCGGCTGCGCGGCCCCCGTGAACGCGCGCGAGGCGAGCGTCGCGAAAAACCTTGGTGGTGCGTCTGGCGGGATCGTCACGGCGGTCGTGTCAAACTCTGGCGCCGCGACCTGCACACTGTCGGTGACGACCTGGCTGGTGGCGCTCTTCGCGCCACTGGTGGTGTCGATGCCTGCGTCGAGCCCTGCCCGAGCCGCGGCGTGGGCCGCTTCAGCTGCGGCGAGCGCCTCGGGTGTCGGCTTGGTGCCGGCCATTGCGAGCCCCACGGCCACTTCGCTCATGTTTTCTTGGGTGAACTCGGCCACGAACTCGCCCCGAAACATGACGAGCAGCCGGTCTGACAGGCTCATCACCTCGTTCAGGTCTGCCGACACGAGCAGCACGCCTGCGCCGCGGTCTCGTGCCGCCACGATCGAGTTGTGTACAAACTCCATGGCGCCGACGTCGACGCCGCGGGTGGGTTGTGAGATGACGAGCAGCTCGGGGTCGGCACTGAACTCGCGCGCGATGATCACCTTCTGCATGTTGCCGCCCGACAGGTCACCGATCACCGTCGCGGGAGCTGCGCCACGCACGTCGAACTTCGCGATCAGTTTTTTGGCGTAGTCGCGGGCGTGTGACAGCGACAGCCAGCCTGCGCGCGTGATCGGCGGGGTGACGCTCTTGGGCGCGAGGTTGATAGCCGCGATGTTCTCGGTGATGCTGAGCGCGGGCCCTGCTCCCTCGTCGTGCCGGTCTTCTGGCACGTAGGCGAGGCCTGCTTCGCGGCGTGCCCGCACGCTCGCCCGGGTCATGTTCTTTCCCGCGATCCGGATCGTGCCCCGCGGCACCTCGTGCATGCCTGAGACCATGCCGGCCAGTTCAGATTGGCCGTTGCCTTCGACTCCCGCGATGCCCACGATCTCGCCGCGGCGCACCGAGAGGGAGACGTTGTTGACCGCGATGATGCCGCGGGAGTCGACGGCCGACACGTTTTCGAGCGAGAGCACCTCGTCTGAGGGGTGGGCGTCGGTGTGTTTGATGCGCAGCAGCACTTCGCGCCCGACCATCATGGTGGCGATGTCTGACTGACTGAGGCCCGCAGCCTGTTGGGTGGCGATGTGTTTGCCGTCGCGAATCACGGTGATGTCGTCGGCGACGGCGAGCACCTCACCGAGCTTGTGTGAGATGAACACGACGGCGCACCCCTTGGCGGCGAGGTCGTGTACGACCACGAAGAGCTCATCGGCTTCTGCCGGGGTGAGCACGGCGGTGGGCTCGTCGAGAATCAGCAGCCTGGTGTCGTGTGACAGCGCCTTCAAGATTTCGACGCGCTGCCGTTCGCCCACCGAGAGGTCTTGCACGATCTCGGTGGGGTCAATGGCGAGCCCAAACTTCTCTGATAGTTCGGTGACCCGTGCGGCCATCGCCTGCTGGTCGAGTTTGCCGAGCGGCGTCGTGAGTTCTTTGCCGAGAAAAATGTTCGAGGCGACCGACAGTGAGGGCACCAGTTTGAAGTGCTGGTGCACCATGCCTATGCCGAGCGCGTCGGCCCGGTTGGGGTCTTCGACGGTGACCTGCGCCCCGTCGAACAGGATCTGCCCGGCGTTCGGTTGCAGGTTGCCCGAGATCATGTTCATGAGGGTCGTCTTGCCTGCCCCGTTTTCGCCGACGATCGCGTGTACGCGCCCCGGCCAAAACGAGACCGAGACGTTCTCGTTTGCGACCTTGTCGCCAAACGTTTTCGTGATGCCGCGCAGCTCTAGAATCGGCGCTGTGGCTTCCACCGCGGTGTTCATGTGAGGTCCATTCCCGTGTGGTCCCGTTGGTGTGACGTGGTGGCCCCCGGGGTTGGGAGCCACCACGGGTGAGGAGCGTGCGCGGCTATTCGCTCGCGGTGGGCACCTCGATCTCGCCCGAGATCACCTTCTGCTTGTACTCGTCGATCTGCGCGATCATGTCGTCGGGTACGAGCCCGCCGTTGTCGTCGAATGTGAGGCCGACGCCGTCGTTTGCGAGGCCGTACGCGGTGGTCTCACCGAACTTGAGCTTGCCGTCTTTCGCATCGTTCACGGCGAGCACGATCGAATTGCCGATGTTCTTGAGCATCGAGGCGAGAATGTGCCCCTCCTGCAGCGTGTTTTGGTTGCTGTCGACGCCGATGCCGTACTTGTTCGCGTCCTTTGCGGCCTGGAGTGCGCCCACGCCCGCGCCGCCCGCGACCTGAAACACGACGCCTGCACCGTCATCAAACATGCCCTTGCCGAGGTCGTACCCCTTCGCAGAGTCTGCGAAGTCACCCACGTAGCTCACGAGCACATCTATCTTGGGGTCGACGGACTCGACGCCCTTCTTGAAGCCGACCACAAAGTCGTTAATCACGGGAATGTCCATGCCACCCACGACACCCACCTTGGTTGACCCCTCAGCAAGCGGAAACTGGTCGGTGTTGGTGATGGCGAGCGCGGCGAGCACCCCTGCAAGGTATGAGCCCTCGTTCTGCTTGTACACGATCGATGCCACATTGGGCGCGTCAACGACCGAGTCGTAGTAGACGTACTGCTGGTCGGGGAACTTGGGGGCGGCCTCAGCCAAGATGTCGGTCATTTGGGTGGTGCCCGTCACCACCACGTCCCAGTCGCCCGTCGAGACAGACTCGAGGTTCGCCTTCCACTGTGCCGGGTTATTGACGTCGGCCTGCAGCGTCTTCGTCTCGTTGCCCTGGCTCTTCAGCTCTTCGATGCCGCGCTCGGCGTCATCGAAGAACCCTTGGTCGCCGAGGTTACCGTTGACGACGTTTGCGATCTTGTACGGGGCGTCGCCTGCTGACCCTGCGTCGCCGTCGCTACCGCCGCCGGCATCGCCGCCCGAGCCGCCGCTACAGCCCGAGAGAGCGAGCGCGGCGGTCGCCGCGAGCGCGAGTGTGCTGAGCACGAATTTCTTCTTCATGAGAACTCCCTTGTTCGTGTGGTGAAGTATTTGGATAGAAACGCGAGGGCGGCCCGCTCTAGGGCGGCCCGCAGCCGCAGGTGTCCCGGCGTGTCAGCTCGGTGGGCAGCGTCAGGTGCGCTGCGGTGTCAGCGTGCGTTGCGTCTGAGTCCGAGTCTGAATCTGCGTGTGAACCCGAGCGTCCCATGAGCGCAGACAGCATTCCCACGGCTTCCTCGGCGAGGCGCGCATAAGGCTGAGTCACGGTGGTGAGCCGGGGCGTCGTGTACTCACTCAGCTTGGTGCCGTCAAACCCCACTACGGCGATATCGGCTCCTGGCACCCTCTCGGCGTCTGCCAGTGCGCGCAGCACCCCCATCGCCTGTAGGTCGGAGGCGACGAAGATCGCGTCAACCCCCGGTGAAGCCGCAAGCAGCTGCGCCGCCATGACGTAGCCCGCATCTACGGTGAAGTCACCGTAGCGCAGCAGCGAGTGCCCCATTTCGTCTTGTGCGGGGAGCCCCGCGGCGGCGAGCGCCTCACGCCAGCCGGTGGCTCGATCCTGCGCCGATGAGAGCTCTGCGCCACCCGTGATGCAGGCGATGCGGGTGCGCCCGTGTGTAATGAGGTGCTCCGTGGCAGTGCGCGCCCCGCCGACGTTGTCGACGACGACGGATGGTACGTCGAGGCCGGGTGGTAGACGGTCGAGGGAGATCGCGGGCATGTGCCGCTTATTGATTTCGTGCCAGCCCGCTTCGACGCCCGCCCCAAACACGGCGATCACACCATCGACCTGGCGGTCTTGGAATGCACGCAGGTACCCGAGTTCGCGCGCCGCGTCGTCTGCACCGTTGCCCAGCAGCACCACAAAGCCTGCACGCAGCGCCGCGTCTTCGACGGCCGAGGCGAGCTCCGCGAAGTACGGGTTCGACGAGTCGGGCAACAGCAGCCCGATGGTGTGCGAGCGCGAGGTCGCGAGGCTGCGGGCGAGCGCGTTGGGGCGGTAGTCGAGTTCTTCGATCGCGGCTTCGACGCGCAGCCTGGTCTCGTCCGACACCGGGTGCGAGCCGTTGAGCACGTAAGACACGACGGCGGGGCTTACGCCCGCCAGGCGCGCTACGTCGACGCGTCCCACCATGTGCATCACATCCTCGTGCTGACTGGAACCTGCTGATCAAACCTGCTTACCAAACCCGACCGAAACCCGGGTTTCATGTGCCGTCAAGTATCGCCACGACACGCCCGAGAGTAAACCCCGCCGGTGCGCTTTGTGACCGACTTGTGACGTTAGCCAGTGGTGCTTCGCGCATGCTTGCCCGACCGGGGTTTTGCGGCGTAGGGTGGCCGCACGCGAGTTCGCAACGGGGCGAACGCGAAGAAGGGCACACTAATGTCTCAAGACTTGATCCAAGTTTCAGCCGAGGTGCGTGAAGCTGTCGCCGCGGGTGCACCCGTGCTGGCGCTCGAATCAACGATCTTTACCCACGGTCTCCCCCGCCCCCACAACGAAGAGCTGGCCCTCGCGACCGAGCAGCAGGTGCGAGAAGCGGGCGTCGTGCCCGCAACAATCGGGGTGGTCAACGGCAGGCCCACCGTGGGTCTTTCACCCGATGAGATCGTGCAGCTCTCACGCGATGACAGCGCGGTGAAGGCGAGCCTGCGCGACCTGCCCGTCGCTGTCGGCAAACAACTGAGCGCCGGCACGACCGTGGCCGCCACCGGGTATCTGGCCTCGCGCGCGGGCGTGCGCGTATTCTCAACGGGCGGCCTCGGCGGCGTGCACCGCGGCGCTGCGACGAGCTTCGACGAATCCGCCGATCTGGGCACGCTCGCGACACTGCCGCTCGTCGTGGTGAGCGCGGGCGTCAAGTCGATCCTCGACATCGGTCTCACCCTCGAGCGGCTCGAGACACTCAACCTCGCGGTGATCGGCTACCGTACAACCCAGTACCCCGGATTCTACGTGTCTGACTCGGGCTTTACGCTCGAGTACTCGGCCGACTCCCCCGACGAGATCGCACGCATGGCCGACGCCCGCGATGCGCTCGGCATTGACTCCACGATTCTGGTGGCCAACCCGGTGCCGGTGAGCGAGCAACTTGACCCCGCGCTGCACGACGCGATGCTGGCGCAGGCGTGGGCCGAGGCCGAAGAACTGGGCATCGCAGGCCACGACACCACCCCGTTCTTGCTCGACTACATCGCCAAGAACACGCAGGGTGAGAGCATGCGCGCCAACCTCGCCGCGTACCGCGGCAATGTCGCGCTCGGGGCGCAGATCGCAGCGGCGATGGGTCACGTCGGTTGAGAGCCACACCGCTCGTCGGGGTGGCCGGCGACCTTGTTGAAGACATCATCGTCTGGCTGAGCGGCGAGATCGCCTACGGCACCGATACACCGTCGCAGATCTTTCGTGTGCGCGGCGGGAGCGCCGCGAACGTGGCGCACGCCCTCGCGGTGCACGGCTGCGCTTCTCGCCTCATCACGCGCGTCGGGCGCGACGCCGCCGGTGACGGGCTCGTGCGAGATCTCACTGCCTCGGGGGTCGATGTGCGTGCGCAGCGCGGCGAACGCAGCGACACGATCGTCATATTGATCGATGCGAGCGGCGAGCGCACGATGATGCCGGATCGTTCCACGGCGCGCGCCGTCGAACCGTTCACCCCTGCGTGGCTCGACGGCCTCGACTGGTTGCACGTGCCCCTCTACGGCTTTGACTCACCCCGCGAGTCGGCCGTGTTCGAGCGGCTGTGCGCTGGCGCGAAGGCGCGCGGCATTCCACTCAGCGTTGACGCGTCGTCGGTGGGACTCATCGAGCAGATGGGGCTTAGCCGGGTGCAAGACCTGCTCGGGCGCATCGCCCCCCGGGTGCTGTTTGCGAACGAAGAAGAGGCCGCCCTGCTCGGGCTCCCTCACACCGCCCCACCGCGCGGCGCGCTCTGGGTGATCAAGCGCGGCGGCGGCCCGGTGCTGCTGCGCAGCGCCAGCGCGCACAGCACCAGCGCGCACAGCATCGAGGTGCCGGTGCCGCCCGTGCCCAAGATCGTCGACACGACGGGCGCGGGTGACCATTTTGCCGCGGGCTTTCTGGCCTCGTTCGCCCGTGATCCGGATCCTGTCGCTGCGGCACGAGCCGGGGCTCGTGCCGCAGCGCAAATTCTCGCGCAGCCGGGGGCGCACGCGGCTACTTATAGGTGACGCCGCGCACGATCTGGCTTACGACCTGCTGGCTTGTGCCGAACTCTGCGGCGAGTGCGGTCTGCGTCTCACCCGCGGTGTGTCGCTGCCTGATCTGTTCGGCCTGTGCGGCAGACAGGCTGCGCGCCTGTGAATCCTGCGCGCCGCGGGTGCGGCCGCGCCGTACGGAGTCAATCGTGTACACCGAAACCCCATAGGCGGCGGCGAGCGCGGCGCGGCCTTCGCCCGCGCGTGAGCGTGCAAGGATCTCTTCAACCTGGGCTGCATTCAGCGCCGGTGCTGCCATAGCGGTGCCTGGTCCGTTCTACTCGGTCCGGTGCAGCTAGCGCCAGTAGTTGTTCGCTGCCGCGACGGTCTGAAAGTTGATCGCGACGACCTGCGAGGCGGCGGTCAGGCTGTCGGCGTTCTCGGCGTACTCGGGGCGCAGCTTGTGCAACACCTCGACGTCGGGCTGGGTGGTCTTGACGCCCATGCGCGACATCTTGACGGCGAGCGCAAAGCCCTCTTCAGGGGTAGACGTGATGAGCGTGGAAAGCCAGCTGTCGGCCATGAGAACCTCCGTGGTTGTGTGGCGAACGGCGGCTCCGTCGCCCTCCTTCACCATACTCCCGTACGTGCGCAAGTGGCGCCCTGCTCACTCCTGGGACGGTCGTTCGGTGGCGAGGAGGCGGGTGAGCGCTGCTTCGTCGTGCAGTCGTGGCTCGGTGCGCAGCTGCGGCCGCGCACCCGACTTGTCGAGGTAAAAGGCTCTCACCTCGTTCATGTCGGCGACGACGTCACCCGTGAGTGACAGCGTCGGGCCGAGGCCAGCGGTCTTCGTGGTGCCGTCGACATACCCGAGGGTGACCGGTAGATTGGCCGCGAACGCGATGCGGTAGAAGCCGCTGCGCCAACCGGCCCCGCTGCGCGTGCCCTCGGGGGTGATGACGAGCAAAAACCCGGGGTCGCGCCCGGCGCGCGCGGTGATCTGCTCCACCAGGTGCTCGGGGTTCGCCCTGTCGACGGGAATTCCGCCGAGCGCCCGCATCACGGGGCCAGCCGGCCCGCGAAACAGTTCTTTCTTGCCGAGCCAGTGGATGCGCATGCGCGCCTCCCAGGCGATGCCGAGCATGAGCACGAAGTCGAAGTTTGAGGTGTGTGGGGCACCGAGCAAGATGCGCGGGCCCGCCGGGGGCTGCTTCTCGGGCTGCAGCTGCCAGCGCGACAGCCGCCAGAAGGCGCGCGCCAGGGCCCGCCGAATGGGGGCTTGCTTGGGCTCGTGCCGTTCGTTACGCATGTGCTCAGCCTATGGTGATCGCCGCTACTCGGGCGCATGCCACCTCATTATTGGCGTTGATTCCGGCCTGTTGCATTACGGTGCCAGAGCGCTAGGCTCATGAGCAACGTAATCTTTCGGCCCAGCTTCGGTCGAAGCGACGCAAGGGGGCATCATGGGCTTCATACAGGCATTTACCGGCTCACTCGGCGGCATGTTCGCTGACCAGTGGCTTGACTTTCTTCTTCCGCCCGAGAACCTCGCGCCGACGGCGGCGCTGTTTCCGGCGGTAGCGAAGGGTCAGAACGCAGGTCGCGGGTCGAACACGCGAGGTTCTGAGAACATCATCACGAACGGGTCGAAAATGATCGTGCCCGAGGGGTACGCCCTGTTGACGTTTCAAGATGGTCAGCTCACCGGGTTTATCGCCGACCCGGGCGGGTATGAGTACCGCCCCGATGACCCGCAGTCGAAGTCGATGTTTGCGGGCGACGGTTTTGTCGCGCCCGTGGTGAAGCAGTCGTGGGAACGGTTTAAGTTTGGCGGGCAGCCCGCCGCGCAGCAGCTGGGCTTCTACGTCAGCATGAAGGAGCTGCCGAACAACCGGTTCGGTACACAGTCTGAGATTTACTGGGATGACGCATTCCTGGGTACTCAGGTGGGCGCACTGACCCGCGGTAGTTACACCGCGCGCATCGTCGACCCGGTCCTGTTTGTGAAGCAGTTTGTGCCCTACACCTATTACAGCGGCGATGCGCGCATCTTTGACTTCACCGATCTCGATAACGATGCCGCCGCGCAGCTGTTCAACGAGGTCGTGTCTTCGCTCGCTCCCGCGTTCTCGACGTACACGAACGACCCTGCCAAGGGCAATCGTATGGCCCGCATTCAGAGCGACTCGCTCGGTTTCGCGCAGTCGCTGTCTGCTGCGGTAGAGGCGGGGTACCAGTGGCGCAGCGCACGCGGGCTCGAGATCGTCAGCGTCGCAATTCAAGCGGTCGAGTACGACGAAGATACCCGCAAGCTGCTGAGCGATGTAAAGAAGGCCGACGCTCTCTCTGGCAACCGCGGTGGCGCGTTTCTGCAGCAGTCGGTGGCGCGCGGCTTCGAGGCCGCGGGCGACGGCGGTGGCGGCAACATGGCGATGATGGGCATGGGACTGGGCATGACCGGCCAGGCGTTGAACTTTCAACAGCAGCAGGTGCCACAGCAGCAGATGCCCCCGCAGGCGCCGCCCGCAGCGGCGGCAGCACCTGCCGCCGCACCCGCGGCAGAAGATCCGGTCGCCAAGCTCGCCCAGTACAAGCAGATGCTTGACCAGGGCCTCATCACCGCCGAAGATTTTGAGGCGGCCAAGAAGAAGACGCTCGGCTTGTAGCGCGAGCGACTCTGCGCGACTACCTTCAGTACCGCGAGCAACGAGGTGAAGAGATGAACGACACCGCAGGTTGGCCAGGCCCGGCGCCCGAGGCGCCGGTGCCGACACCGCAAGCCGATGCGGCGCAGCCGCCCCAAGCCGCCGGGGCGCAGCCGCCCCAAGCCGCCGCGCCGCAGCAGCCGCCAGCCCCGTCTGCGGCCCCGCAACAGCCAGCCCAGCCACCCGCGGCGGCACCACCGGCTGGTCCCGCTGAGCCACCGGCAGGGCCCGCCTATGTCGACACCTCGACCGGCAAGCGCGACGGGCTCGACAAGTGCCCGCGCTGCGGCGCCACCGAGATCTCGCTGCGCGCCCAAACGGGCATGCTCACGTGCCACTTCTGCCGGCACCAGTGGCACGAAGCAAACATCGAGGAAGCGTTTGGGCTTGACTCCCCCATTGGCGAGCTGCGCGGTCGCGTCATCGGCACGGGCGCCCGCGCCATCACCGAAGACGCCGAAGACGTGCTCACGCTCAAGTGCGGTGCGTGCGGCGCCGAGGTGATCGTCAACACGGGTGAAGCGATGCAGTCCCGCTGCCACTGGTGCCGCAACACCCTCTCCGCCACCGAACAGCTCCCTAATGGTGCGGTGCCAGATGGCGTGCTGCCGTTTAGCGTCACCCGCGAGCAGGCGATCGAGAACATCTCAAAGTTCGTGAAGAGCCGCAAGTTCTTCGCTCACCCCGCGTTCGTACGCCAGTTCGAGCCATCGGAGGTCGTGGGCGTCTACCTGCCCTATCTGATCGTTGACGCGAACGCACACGCTGAGCTGAGCGGCCAGGCAGAAATCGAGACCGGTCGCCGCACCGTGTCACGCGGCAGCGACGACGATAGCGTCACAGTCTACGACGCCGACGTCTACAACATGAGCCGCAGCTTCGAGCTCCACGTCGACGACCTCGTGCTCGAGTCATCGGCCGAGCGTGCAGACATGACCATGTTTCGCAACACCAACAACGTGATCAACGCGATTCAGCCCTTTGATACCGCGGCCACCGTGGCGTACAACGCGAACTATCTGCGCGGCTTCACCTCAGAAAAGCGCAACCTCGATATCGACGCGATTGTGCCGCGCGCCGCAGATGCCGCCATGTCGATCGCCCGCGTGCGGGCCAGCGAAACCACAAAGAAGTATGACCGCGGCGTGCGCTGGGACAGCGAAACACTCACGGTGCACGGCACCCGCTGGGTGTCTGTGTACCTGCCGGTGTGGCTCTACAGCTACTATCAACCGCGCGGCGAGGCCGGGCAGGGTCTTGTGCACTACGTGGCGGTCAACGGTCGCACCGGCGAAACCATGGGTAGCGTGCCCATTCGCCAGGGTCGACTGATTGGCATTTCGGTCGCGATCGGCGTGGTCGGCACGATCCTCGGCGCCATCGCGGGCATCTTCGCGTGATCCATTTGAGAACAGGAGCAAAGCCATGATGATCGACTTTGGCGCCGCTGCGATAACCACGTCGCTGCTCTGGTCGTCCGAAAGTGACGGCGAGGGCCTGTGGCTTCTCGGGCCCGCCGCGGGCATCGGTTTCTACGTGTTCTACTATCTGTGCTACCGCAACACCAACAAGCGGCACGCGTTCGAGCGCGCCACCAAGTCTGAAGTGGTCGGTCTCACCGGCACAGACAAGCTCGTCGGCAATGTCAGAGGTGTCGAAAACTCACGCATAGCCGCCGAAAACCTCTCCGCACCGCGGCTGCGCCTCGGCGCCCACTCCCGCTACATCGAAGAGTGACGCGGCGCGCCCGGGAACCCGCCGCTGCGCGCGCCGATTTGCTCGAAACACCCCGCCCTGGTGTACAGTAAAGGAGTTGTCGCGGGAGCATTCCTTCGACTTCTACGGGTCTGTGGCGCAGTTGGTAGCGCACCTGCATGGCATGCAGGGGGTCAGGGGTTCGAATCCCCTCAGATCCACCATCAACTCCCGGTTGCTCAAGCTTTTGCCCGCAACCGGGAGTTTTTTGTTTCCGTTTCACCAGTGAGGAGCCCTGCGTGCGTGCCCAAGCCGCCTATCAGCGAGCCACCGCCGCATTCAAGAACCCCACCCTCGATCTGTTGCACGGCCGCTTTGCGCCGTTCGTGGTCGCCGCGCTGTCACTCGTGTTCACGGCCGATCGCACGGCCGTCGCCGTCGCCGACGCGCACGTCGAGGTCGGCGAGATCATCGACGAACTGCGCACCGCGGGTGTCGCAGAGCAGGGGCCCGGGCTTCCCACCGGCGGCGGCCGCGAGGTCTGCCGCTACTGGGTGCGCGTCGGCTGGATCGTGCCGCAGATCGAAGAGGGAACCGAGGTGTATCGGCTCTCGGCGCAGGCCGTCGGCGCGCTCGAGATCGCTGGCCGCGCCGGCGGCGGGCGGGTCTCGCGCTCGCGCGTGCGCACCCTGCTCGACTCGGTCGATCAGCTCGCACAGCACGCAGAGACCGATCCGGATCTACGCCTTGCGCACCTCGCCGCCCAGCGCGCTGAAATCGAGGCCGAAATGGAGCGCTTGCGCGCGGGCGAGGTCGAGGACGCCGACGACGAGCTGCTGCTCGAAGAAGCCGAGAACGTGCTGCACCTCGCCCGCGAACTGCCCGCCGATTTCTCGCGCGTCGCCGAGTCGATCGGCGCGATGCAGCGCGACGTCGTCGCCGATCTGCGCCGCGATGTGCGCCCCGCCGGCGAAGTTCTACGCGAGTACCTGCACCGCGGGCAGCACGTGATGCAGGCCACCCCTGAGGGGCGGGCGTTCTCTGGCGCGCTGCGGTTGATCGGTGACCCCGAACACATCGATGAGCTCACCGATCAGGTACACGACCTGCTGGCGAAGCCGTTTGCGCGGCTGCTTGACGCCGCCCAGCGTGAAGAACTCAGTGCCATCGCGAAGCGCGTCGAGCAGGGCGTGCAAGAGGTGCTGACCGCCCAGCGCCGCGCCTCACACGTGATCACCGCCCAGGTGCGCACGCACGACCCCGCCCGCGACCGCGAGGTCGACGACCTGCTGCGCGGTGTCATGTCGGGGCTGCAAACGTGGATGCGCGTGTCGAAACCCGGCGATCGCGTCACCCCCCTCGGCCACTTCCCCACCGCCCACATCGGCCACCTGCGGCAGACGCTCAGCGACCCGCGGCCGCCGCGCGCCCCCGAGCCGCTCATCGTCGCCGAGGAGGTCACCGACCAGGTGAGCGTGCACGCTGACGACGCGCGCGAATGGGGCGGCCCGGCCTACCCCGAGCTCGAAGCGCACGTCTCGGGCCTCGGCGGCTCATTCGACCTTGCGGGCGCCTTCGACTCGGCGGGCACACGCCGCCCGGTCGATCTGCTCGGGCTGCTCGAGATCGTGCACGAGGGCGGCATGGTCGAGCGCGACGAGATCTCGGTCGTCACCGCCGAACGCCCAGACGGCACCACCCGCAAGTTCGCGTTTGTGAGCGTGCAGGCGAGCGCCAGCCCGCAGCACGCCGACCCTCAGGAGGGCACCTTCGATGCTTGAGACCACCACGCCGACCGAAACGCCGACCGAAACGCCGTTTGTCGCGCCCGTGTCGATGGAGCATGATCCGGATCAGGTGTTTGCGGGCGACCGCGGCGCGCTCGAACCCGCGGTGCGGCGCGTGCTTGTGCGCCTCTTGCAGCGCCGGTTTCTGCTCGCAGATCGTCACAGCGAAGACTGGGCCGTGCTACTCGAGCACCAGCAGGTGATCGAGTCACGCATGCACGACCTGTTTGTGCGACTCGTCGTCGACCCTGCCCGCGGCGTGGCATACAAGCAGCAGGTGCGCTCAGAAGGGCTCGACGTGCCCATCTTGCTGCGCGACGAAGCATACACACGCGCAGAAACCCTCGTGCTCGTGTACCTGCGCACCGTATACCAGCGTGAGTCGGTAGCGGGCGAGGCGTCGGTGCGCGTCGACGTCGAAGAGATCGAGCAGACGGTGCTCACCTACTTCACCGCCGCCGACGGTGACATCGCTCGGCGACAGAAAGCCGTGCGCGCGGCGCTCGCGCGGTTGCGGCAGGAGGGCATCATCGCCGAGGAGTCAGAGGGCCGGTACCTGGTGAGCTCACTCGTTGAAATCGTGCTCAGCGCCGACCGCCTGCGCGAACTGAGCGACTGGCTACGCCAGCAAGCTGAGCAGTCCAGCCAAACACCGCCGCCCGCTGCCACTTCCGATGACCGAGGAGACCTCGCACTGTGACCATGCTCGATACGCTCTTCGGTTTGATCCCCGCCGCCTCTCGCGGCCAGCAGTGGGTTGCCCACGAGTTGCAGCTCGTCAACTGGGGCGGTTACGACGGCGTGCACCGCGTACGTTTCTCGCCCGGCGCGACGCTGTTGTGTGGCGGCTCCGGCTCGGGCAAGTCCACGCTGATGGACGCCTACATTGCGCTCATGATGCCACACACGACGCCGTTCAACGGCGCATCGAACGGCGGTGTCACGGGCCGGCCGCGCGGCGAAGACCAGCGCAATATTCTCTCGTACGGTCGCGGCAAGATTGACGAGTCGCGCACCGAACAGGGCACGCTGGTGCGCGTCTTGCGCGGCGACAACAGCGATACGTGGACGGCGATCGCGATGACGTGGAGCGATCACGACGGCTCGCAGTTCACCGCCGTGCGCGCCTGGTACATTCCCGCGGGCGCACGCGTCGTCGAAGACACCGTGCGCGTCCGCGCGAGCATCGACGGCGCGTTTAGCCTGCAAGACCTTGCGCCGGCCGCAGCCCAGCGGCTGACCGATGCCCGCGTGCGTGCGACCGGGCTTGAAACGTATGCGACCGATCGTGAGTTCACGGCGAAGTTGCACGCGGTGCTGGGCATCGGTGCGGCGGGCGCAGGAGCGAAAGCGATGAGCCTGCTCGCCCGCATTCAGGCCGGGCAGCAAATCACCACGGTCGACGAACTGTACAAACGCATGGTGCTCGAGGAGCCCGAGACGCTCGCGGCCGCCGACGCCGTAGTCGCCCACTTCGACGAACTCGAGGGCACTCGCGCGCGCATGGTGACCGCTCAGCGCCAGGTGAACGCGCTACGGCCGATCCGGGGTATGCGAGCCCGCATTGACGAGGCGATTGACCGGCTCAGGATCCTCGATGAGGTCGGCCAGCTGAGCGACCCTGAGTCGCTCGCGAGCCTGTGGCGCGCCGATCATCGCCTCGGGCTGCTGCGCAGCGCCGAGGCCGAGCTGCAGCAAGAGAAAGCCGCAGCCGATGCCGCGGTGCGTGAGCAGCAGGCGAGCGCCGCGGCAGCCGAGGCGGAACGCGACGGCCTCGCCGAGGTGCTGCGCGGCGCGGGCGGCGAACGCCTCGAGACCGCCGAGCGTGAGTTGCGCGAGGTTGAACGCAAACTCGCCGCGGTGCAGCAGGCGCGCGTGCGCTTTCAGGCGCTGTGCGACAGCGTGGGCGAGCAAGCGCTCACCCGCGCTTCGTTCGACAAGCTGGTGGGGCGCGCACGCACTGAGCTCGCGCACGGCGAAGAGAAAGCGAGCGCACGCGACTCGTACGCTGAGGCGCGCGCTCGGGCACGAGAGTCCGTGACCCGCGTTGAGCAGCTTGAAGCGGACCTCACCGCGGTGCAGGCCCGCAACGATAACATTCCACCCGCCCTGCACGAGGCTCGCGCCATGCTCGCCGAAGCCGCGGGTATCGCAAGCAGCGAGCTCCCGTTTGTGGGTGAGCTCATTGAGGTGCGCGCCGAGTACGAGCCGTGGCGCGACGCCTTCGGTCTCGCTCTGGGCGGATTCGCCACCACGATTCTGGTCGACGAGCAGCACGTGGCGGGTTTTCGCGCCGCCATCAACGACGTACGCACACGCGTGCGCGTGCGCTACGAGGGTGTTCCCGCAGGTGGGCCCCGCGTGTCACGGTTCGACCCCGTCACGCTGCCCGGCAGGCTCGATTACCGCGACTCACCGTTCACCGGTTGGCTGCAGGGCCGGCTCACCGAGCAGTTTGGGTTCGTGTGCGTCACTGACGCGAGCGAGCTCGGGCGGCACACGCAGGCCCTCACGCTCACGGGTCAGGCGACGCGCGGGCGCCGCGGGTCGCACGGTGGCCCAGGTCAGGGTAGCGTGCTTGGCTTCTCAAACCAGCGCCGGATCGAAGCGCTCACCCACGAGATTTTGTCGGCGCGCGAACAGCAGGCCGAAGCAGTCACCCAGGAACGTGAGGCAGCGCAGGCACTTGACTCGCTCGACGCCCGCCACGCGGCGCTCACGAAAATCGTCGAGGTCGTGTGGGACGACATCGACGAGCCTGCCGTGGAGGCCGAGCGCACGCGCTGGGCTGCCATCATCGCCGATGCCGCCGCCGGTAACGACGAGATCACCGGGCTGCAGCAGCAGATCGCGAGCGCAAAGCGTAAAGTCTCGAAGCTACAGCAGGCCATCGGCCGCGCCCAGGGCGAGCAAGAACGCGTGGGGGCTCAGTGGGCCGAGATCACCGACGAGGTCGACCTCGCTCAGAGCCTCGTTGACGCTGCCGCAGACGCGGATCGCGCGCTCACGAGCGCGCAGGCCGAGTACCTCAGCGATCGCTTCGGCGCTGCTCCCTCGAGCTCAGGCCGGGCCACCGCTGGCCGGGCACTGCTCACCCGCTTCGATGCGACGCTCGACACCGCTGCCAGGCAGCTGCGCGACGATCGCAGCACCGCCCAGCAGGCCCTCGAAGAGCAGCGGCACCAGCTGCGGCGCACGCTCGAGCGGTTCCTCGAACAGTGGCCCAACCCCAACCTGCGGGCTGACCCCGACACGTCGCTCCCCGATTTCGAACGCATCCTCGTAGAGCTCGAAGCGAGCGGGCTCCACGAGCTCGAGGGTGAATGGAAGGACAGCCTGCTGAGCCTGTCGGGCAACGACCTCACGAGCCTCGACTCGGCGCTGGGGCGGGCCCTGCGCGAGATTCGTGACCGGATCGAACCGATCAACCAGATCATGCGAGATCTGCCGTTCTATGACGACGAACACCGGCTGCAGATCACGCCGCGCGAGCACCAGAGCGACGCCCGCAGGCGGTTTCGCCGCGAACTGCGCGACGTACGTGCGCTCATCACCGACGCCGAGAACGAGGGCGAGCGCGAGCGCGCCTACGGCCGTATGGAGCGACTCATCGGGCGGATCCGGCGCAGCTCACCAGACTTCGGCGAGCTCATCGATGTGCGTAATCACGTGCGTGTCAGCGCAGAGAAGGTGCACGCTGTGACGGGCGCTCACGCGGCGCTGTACGATCACATCGGCGAGAAGTCGGGCGGCGAGTCGCAAGAGCTCATCGCGTTTATCGTGGGCGCTGCCCTGCGCTACCAGCTCGGTGACGCGGGCGCCGAGCGACCCCGGTACGCGCCCGTGTTTCTCGATGAGGCACTGATTAAGGCCGATGCGCACTTTACCAAGCGCGCGATTGGCGCGTGGCGTGGGCTCGGGTTTCAGCTGGTCGTGGGCGCCCCCAACGACAAGTACAGCGCCATCGAGCCGCACGTCGATGTTGAGTACGACATTCTGAAAGACGCCGAGGGACGCTCATGGGCGAAGCCGAAGGTGGGCTTACCCGCCTAGCGCCACGAAAAACGCGCGATGCCCTTGACCGGGCACCGCGCGTTTTTCTTTACTTCGGCGTTACTTCTCGCCGAGCAGGCTTTCGGTCTCAATGACCGGGCAGTCTTGCCAGAGGCGCTCGAGCTGGTAGAAATCACGCTCTTCGCGGTGGAAGACGTGCACGATGATGTCGCCGAAATCGAGCAGCACCCAGCGGCCCGTGCCGCGGCCCTCGCGACGCACCGTGCGAATGCCGGCTGCGTTCATCTCGTCTTCGATCTCGTCTGAGATCGCCTGGACGTTGCGTTCGACGCTGCCCGAGAGCACAAGAAATACGTCGGCGAGACCAAAGTGCTCGGCCACGTCGAGGGCGACCGCCTCTGTCGCGCCCTTTGAGTCGGCTGCGCGCAGAGCGACGCCTAGCGCGTCGCGCACCTGCTGGCTGTGGTTTGGTTCGAGGTTCAGGGTGTTCTCCAATATTGTGCTTAAGAGTGGCGTTTAGCCAAAGAAACCGTTCATGGCGCCCCAGACGCCCACACCGACCACCACAACGAGCAGGCCGCCGCCGGTGACGCCGAGCACAAGCGGAAGTTTACTCTTCTCGCGTGTGGGTTTGGCGACCGCGGGCACACCTGAGACGACGCGTGCGCTCACCGCGTGCCGCGCCGACACGGGAGCCGGGCCGGCCATCGTGCCGTGCTCGTCCTCTGCCACGGCGCCCGTGATGGGATCAATCTCGGCCGACTCGTGGAGCGGCACGTGGCCGCCGGTCTCGCCGAGCGATTTCGGAAGCCGCATGGACCCTGTGACATACAGCTCGCCCGTCGCACCGAGCGGCCCGGTCAGCCCCCCCGTGTCCTCAGGCATGGAGGGCAGGATCAGCGCCGAAGTGCCGTTCGTGGACCCCTCTTGTGCCACGGCACGCGAGATCAGGTCATCAAAGTCGCCCTGCGATTCCTCAGACTGCGCGGGCATGTTGCGGGTTGCCGGATCGTCAAACACCGAGCGCCATTCTTCGGGCGGGGTGATGTCGGGAAAGGAGTATGACTCTTTCGTCTGCTTGGGCGCCTCAGGCTCCGCTGCGTCTGCTTCGGGAGTCGAGGGACCCTCGGGCTGAGCCGCAGCCGGTTCCGGCTCGACCGCCACAGGCTCAGGCAGGGCCGGCTCGGGCGCGGCGGGAGCGACCGCCTCGGGCTCGGTGGGAGCAACCGCCTCGGGCTCGGCCGCGAGCTTGGGCTCGACCGCAGGCAGGGCCGACTCAGGTTCAGCAGGAGTTTCTGTGGCCACGGGTACCACAGGGGTCACGGGCTCCGCGGGCGTTTCTGACGCGGCGGGCTCCTTGCCCTTTTTCCAGAACTTTCGCTTCGCTTTGGGCTCAGGAGCAGGCACCGGTGCAGCCTCGCTGCTCGTGTCTGGCTCGGGCTCCGACGCGCCTGCGGTTTCTGCCGCGCGCAGCTCTTCGACGGTGAAGGGCTCGGTGGGCGGCGAAATCAGGGAGTCAAAATCTTGCGCGGGCGTCGCCGCGACTGGCACATCCACATCAGAGGCCTCGGGCTCAGCGGCCTCAGCCACTTCAGGCTCAGCAGCCTCGGGCTCAACAACTTCAGGCTCAGCAGCCTCGGGCTCAGCAACTTCAGGCTCAGCAGCCTCGGGCTCAGCAGCCTCGGGCTCAGCAGGTGCTGCCGCCGCCTGCGTGGCTTCACGTGCCGCGAGTGCCTGCTCACGCAGCATACGGATCTCGCGCCTGCTGCGCGGCGTACCGTCGGCATTTACGGGCGAAATCTCGATGTCGTCGGGACCCGATGTAGCCAGCGGAGCGGCGGGGGCCGCGGGCGACTCAGAAACTGCGCCCGCTTCGGCGGCCGCTTTCTCTGCCGACAATTCTGAGAGGTTGAGCGCACCAGTTTCGGCTTGCTCACGCAGCCGTCGTTCTCGACGCGTCAGCGGCGCCTGCTCTTCATTCTCACTCATATTCCGTCGCTCCCTCGGTGTACAGGCCGTACTTGGCGATGTATTGCACGACGCCATCAGGCACCAAGTACCACACCGGGTCACCCCGGCCTACTCGCGCCCGACAATCGGTCGATGATATCGCCAGTGCGGGGACTTCCAACAAGCTTACGTGCTTCCCCGACAGCCCCGACAGTGACAGCTCGTGGCCGGGGCGAGATACCGCAATAAAATGAGCGAGATCCCACAGCCGTTCGACGTCTTTCCAGCTTACGATCTGCTCAACGGCGTCGGCGCCCGAGATGAAGAACATCTCGGCGTCGGGCCACTTTGCGCGCAGGTCGCGCAGGGTGTCTACGGTGTAGGTCGCACCATCGCGGTCGATATCAACGCGACTCACTGTGAACCTGGGGTTCGACGCGGTCGCGATCACCGTCATGAGGTACCGGTGCTCACTCGGTGAAACTTTGTTCTTCTGCCACGGGCGACCGGTGGGCACAAAGACGACCTCGTCGAGGTCGAAGCTCTGTGCCACCTCACTGGCGGCGACGAGGTGTCCGTTATGGATCGGATCAAATGTTCCGCCCATCACCCCTATTCGTCGCCGCGTACTCACCGGTTGCCGTACCTGATTAGTGCTTTACGTGATCGGTGCCGTGGTCACGCGCGTACGCCTCAGCCTTAGCTGAGTGACGGTTAGCAACATCACGGAACGAGAACGTCACGGCGGCAATCACCAGGAACAGCGAAAAGACGATCACGCCGTACATGATTGCGGGCATCGGCAGTTCGTTAAGAACGTGCCCTCCCTCTTCAGCTGCAAGAGCTAGCGTGGCGAGAACAGACATTGAGACCTCTGCATTCATGGCGAATTGGATAATCGAAAATAAGTCTACCGGGTTTGGTTAGCGAATCTGGCCCGCACCGCGCACGAGCCACTTAGTGCTCGTGAGTTCTTGCAGCCCCATGGGGCCGCGCGCGTGGAGTTTCTGCGTGGAGATTCCTACCTCAGCGCCGAACCCGAACTCCCCACCGTCAGTGAAACGCGTCGAGGCATTCACCATCACGACGGCCGAGTCCACCTCGGCGAGGAACCGCTCAGCGTTGCGGTAATCGCCCGTGACGATCGCGTCGGTGTGCCGCGTCGAGTAGCGATCAATGTGCGCGATCGCTTCGTCGATTGAATCGACAATCTTGACGCCCATTTCGAGCGCGTGATGCTCGGTCACCCAGGTGGCTTCCGTCGCAGCTTGGATAGATCCGGATCGAGGCGCAGAAGCTGCCTCGCCGGGCGCGCCGCCCGCGAGCGCGAGAGACCTGGCATCGGCTTCGATGCTCACGCCCGCGTCACGCAGCGACGCGATGATCTGCGGGAGCACGCGACCCGCGGCGCCCCTGTGCACGAGCAGGGTTTCTGCAGCGTTACACACGCTGGGCCGGTGTGTCTTTGCGTTCTTCACGATCGAGACAGCCATCTCAGCGTCTGCGGACTCGTCGACGTAGACGTGCACGAGTCCCGATCCGGTCTCGATGACGGGCACCGTCGACTCCTGCACGACAGTAGAGATGAGGCCTGCGCTACCGCGCGGGATCAATACATCGACGTAGCCGCGTGCGCGCATGAGCCTGGCGGCGCCCTCGCGCCCAAACTCATCGATCGTCTGAATCGCATCGCCCTCGAGGCCGGTGCGTGAAATAGCGGCCTGGATCACGCGCACGAGCACGCGGTTCGTGTGTTCGGCCGCGCTCCCTCCGCGCAGCACCGCGCCATTGCCGCTCTTGAGCGCGATCGCTGCGATGTCGACCGTGACGTTGGGGCGCGCTTCGTAGATCGCCCCCACAACTCCAAACGGCACACGCACCTGACTAATGGCGACGCCATTTTCGAGCGTGCCGCCGCGCACCACCTGGCCAACCGGATCGGGCAAACCGATGATCTCGCGGACCGCATCACTGAGGGCCGTGATGCGACCGGCATCGAGCCGCAGCCGGTCGAGAAGCCCCTCGCCGATCTGCTGCTCTTCACCCCGAGCGAGGTCGATGAGGTTCGCGGCAACAATTTCATCGATGTGCTCGATCAACGCATCGGCGATCGAAGCGAGCGCGCGATTCTTCGCAGCCGTCGAGACCGTCGCCAGCGACTTCGCGGCGGTACGCGCTCGTTCGAGGGTGGTCACAAACCGATCATCACTTGACATGAGGTCAGCCTATCTCGCGCCCCGTCAACTCTTAAGCGGGCGCGCGTTGGTGTTGAAAATTACGCCCCGGGCGCGTATGCCCCAGGGGCCGCGTCAAACACGGTTCCGTGATCGCCGCCGTCGAGCACTGCGCCGAGCAAACTCGTCTCTGTCAACAGCACTGCGGCGCCAGCCTCGGTGGCGAGCTGGGCGGCCTGCACCTTGGTAGACGCACCGCCCGTACCCCACCCCGACTGGCTCTCACCGATCGTGATGCCGGCGAGGGGATCGCCGTAGGGTACGTGGGCAACACGCTTCGCCCCCACGATGTTCGGGGGTGCCGTGTAGAGTGCGTCGACGTCAGACAGGAGCACCAGCTGATCGGCGCACAAGAGGCGCGCGACCAGGGCCGCGAGCCTATCGTTGTCGCCAAACCGGATCTCGTGGGTTGCGACCGTATCGTTCTCGTTGATTATCGGCAGGATGCCCAGCTGCAACAACCGTTCGAGCGAACGCCGAGCGTTGCCCCTGTGAGTGGGGTTTTCAAAGTCCTGCGCGGTGAGCAGCACCTGACCTGCGACGATCTCGTGGGTGGTGAGCGCGCGCTGGTAGCGGTTCACCAGGATATTCTGGCCGACGGCGGCAGCCGCTTGTTGCGTCGCGAGGTCGTCGGGCCGCTCATCGAGGTTCAGAAATGGCACACCCGTCGCGATCGCGCCGCTCGACACCAGCATCACTTCGGCGCCGGCCGCGTGCAGCTTCGCGAGCGAAGCCACCAACCGAGGAATGTTGCCGGCGTTGTCACCGCTTACCGACGATGAGCCGACCTTTACGACGACTCTGCGGGCCGCGAGCAGCTTCTCCCCCGTGCTCACTCGTCAGTACCCCACATTCCGGATTCGCGCTCACGCTCCAGCTGTGCACGCGCCTCAGTCTTTGCATCCATGAGGGTTTGGTAGTCGGCGCGGCGCTCCTTGTTGGTGCGTCTCGTTGCCCCACCGTCGATGCGTTCGTCGGTGCCGCGCACACCAACCTGCACCTCGGCGGCACTCGTGAGCGTCGGCTCCCAATCGAAAATAACGCCCTTACCAGGGCCGATGACGACGGTTGAGCCAGCCACTGCACCGGCCTTGACCAGCCCGTCTTCAATGCCGATCTTCTGGAGCCGGTCAGCGAGATAGCCGATGGCCTCATCGTTCGTGAAGTCGGTCTGCTCGACCCAGCGCTCGGGCTTTTCGCCGAGAATACGGTAGATGGTGCCGTAGCTGCCGCCCTCTGTCTTTACGCGGAAGTCGGCACGGTCGACGGGCTTTGGCGTAAGCACGATGCGGGGCTGTGGCGCGACGGTTTCCTCGCGAGACTTCAGCTCGGTCTCGACGAGTGCACCGAGCGCGTACCCAAGTTCACGCAAGCCCTCGTGCGAGGCCGTTGAGATTTCGAATACGCGGTAGCCGCGCGCCTCGAGATCGGGGCGCACCATCTCGGCGAGATCACGCGCTTCGGGCACATCGATCTTATTGAGCGCGATGAGCTGGGGGCGCTCCAGGAGAGGGATCTGCCCCTCGGGCACTTCGTAGGCGCCGAGTTCTGCCAGAATCACGTCGAGGTCTGAGAGCGGGTCGCGCCCGGGCTCGAGGGTTGCGCAGTCGAGCACGTGCAGCAGCGCGCTGCAGCGTTCGACGTGGCGCAAGAAGTCGAGGCCGAGGCCACGCCCCTCGCTCGCGCCCTCGATGAGACCGGGCACATCGGCGACGGTGTAACGGTACTCGCCCGCCTGAACGACCCCAAGGTTGGGGTGCAGCGTCGTGAACGGGTAGTCGGCAATCTTGGGCTTCGCGGCGCTCATGGCAGCGATCAGGCTCGACTTACCCGCTGAGGGGTAGCCAACGAAGGCGACATCAGCGATTGTCTTGAGCTCGAGGGTAACTTCACCCGCCCAGCCCGCGGTACCGAGCAGTGCGAAGCCGGGGGCCTTGCGCTTTGGGCTCGCGAGGTCCATGTTGCCGAGACCACCGATGCCGCCCCTGGCCGCGACGTACCGCATACCCGGCTCGGTGAAGTCGATCAGAGTCTCCCCCGCCGCATCTTTCACCACGGTGCCGACGGGCACCGGGAGCACGAGTTCGCCGCCGTTTTCGCCCGACCGCCAGTCGCCGGCGCCGTAGCCACCGTTCTTCGCGGCGATGTGGGGGCGGCGGTGGTACTCCAACAGGGTCGTGACCTGCGGGTCTGCGAGCAGCACGATATCGCCGCCGTGCCCGCCCGCTCCGCCGTCAGGCCCGGCCATTGGCTTAAACTTCTCGCGGTGAATCGAGACGCAGCCATTGCCACCGCGCCCCGCTTGCAAAAAGAGCTGGACCCGGTCCACGAACGTTACCATGCTGAAATTCCCTCGCTATATACGGCAAAAGGCGAGCCGAAGCCCGCCTCGCCGTGAGTTGCCTAATGTGGTTAGGCGGCCGTCACGATGTTGACGACCTTGCGGCCGCCCTTCGCACCAAACTCAACCGCGCCCGCAGCGAGTGCGAACAGCGTGTCGTCCTTGCCACGGCCGACGTTCGCGCCGGGGTGGAAGCGCGTGCCACGCTGACGAACGATAATCTCGCCCGCGTTGACTTCCTGTCCGCCGAAGCGCTTCACGCCGAGGCGCTGTGCGTTTGAGTCGCGGCCGTTCTTGCTTGAGCCGACGCCCTTCTTGGATGCCATGAGTCTCTACTCCTTTAGTAGTAGCGCGAAAGCGCTTACTTGATGCCGGTAACCTTGAGGCGCGTCAGGTCCTGACGGTGGCCCTGGCGGCGCTTGTAACCGGTCTTGTTCTTGTAACGCTGGATGATGATCTTCGGACCACGAAGGTCGTTGAGCACCTCAGCGGTGACCGTCACCTTGGCGAGCTCAGCCGCATCGGTCGTCACCTTGTCGCCATCAACGAGCAGAACAGCGGGAAGCTCGAGCTTGCCGTTGTCATCACCCTGAACACGATTCACCGTGATGATCGAGCCAACCTCGACCTTCTCCTGCCGGCCGCTTGCGCGCACTACTGCGTAAACCACTTCACACCCTCTTCTTAAGGTTTGTCATACATACCGAGTCACGACCGTGTCGCGCTCGAAGTCTGTCTACCGCCCAGAAAAGGGTGGCACCAACGGTCAATATTATCCCAGGCCGAAGCCTCAGGTCAAATGCGACGCGCGATTTATTCGCGATCCGCGTCACGTCGCTTGGCGGTCGCATCGAGCGCTTCAGCGAGAGCGAGCTTCGCCGCCTGCGCCGGATCAGTGGCCGCCTCAGGCGCAGCAGACTGCGAAGGTGCTGCTACAGTACCGCCCTGGGTCTGGCCGGTCGAAACCCGTCGACGCGCACGCCCCTGACCCGCGGCTGGCGCGTCGGGTAGCGCCGAGAGCACCGAGTCCAGCAAATTCGCAGCCACAGGTTCGGACTTCACTGGCTCCGATTTAACCGGCTCTGGCCTTGTCGACACTGGCTTCGCCTCGTCCTGCTGCGGCGTGGACTCCTGGGTCGCCTGGCGCGAACGCACACGCCCGGTCACACCGGAGCTGGCCTTGGGCGAATCCGGTGCAGATTTTGCGCCGCTTGCCGCGCCACCATTTTTGCGCGCCGCTGCCGCATCGACGGCGGCGGCGAGCTGCGCTGCAACTGACTCTGCCGTGTCCTCATGCTTGACCGGTAGCGTCGATGCTGCCACCTGCGCGAGCATATTCTTGGCACCGTCGGTAATCGCGTGAGTCTGCGCCTTGGCCTCGGGGTGCTGCTGAGCCTGGTGTGACTGGTGTGACTGGTGCTGCTGATTGCCCCGCCCACGCTTCGCGTTGCGCGGGTTCCCCTCGCTGCGATGCCTGCTCACGGGATCGTGCTGCACGATCACACCGCGCCCCGCGCAGGTCTCACACGCCTCGCTGAACGATTCGAGTAGCCCGAGACCCAGCTTCTTACGCGTCATCTGCACGAGGCCAAGCGAGGTCACCTCGGCCACCTGATGCTTGGTGCGGTCGCGGCTCAGGCACTCCACGAGACGACGCAACACCAGGTCTCGGTTCGACTCAAGCACCATGTCAATGAAGTCGATCACGATGATGCCGCCAATATCGCGCAGGCGCAGCTGGCGCACGATTTCTTCGGCAGACTCAAGGTTGTTCTTCGTGACGGTCTCTTCGAGGTTGCCCCCCGAGCCCACAAACTTGCCCGTGTTGACATCGATGACCGTCATCGCCTCGGTACGGTCGATCACGAGAGATCCACCCGACGGCAGCCAGACCTTGCGGTCGAGTGCCTTAGCGATCTGCTCGGTCACGCGATACTCATCAAAGATGTCGCGTTCACTCTCGAACTTCTCAACCCGCAGCAGCAGGTCTGGCGCCACCTGACCGAGATAGTTCTCAATCACGGTGTAGGTGTCGTCGCCCGAGATACGCATGCGGTGGAAATCCTCGTTGAAGACGTCACGCACGATCTTGATGAGCACATCGGGTTCAGCGTGCAGCAAGACGGGGCCGCCACCCTTCGCGACGCGCTGCTGGATCGACTCCCACTGGCGCGTCAAACGCTCAACGTCGTGCGTCAGCTGCTCTTCGGTGGCTCCCTCAGCGGCGGTGCGCACAATGACTCCTGCGCCGCCGGGCAGCACCTCCTTGAGGATCTTCTTCAAACGCGCACGCTCGGTGTCGGGCAGCTTGCGTGAAATGCCGTTCATCGCGCCGCCCGGCACGTAGACCAAGAAGCGGCCGGGGAGTGAGATCTGGCTGGTGAGGCGGGCTCCCTTGTGCCCTACCGGATCCTTCGTCACCTGAACGAGCACCTGATCGCCGGGCTTGAGAGCGTTCTCGATCTTGCGAGCTGTGTTGCCACCCTCGAACTCTGACCAGTCAACCTCGCCTGAGTAGAGCACGGCGTTGCGGCCGCGACCGATATCAACGAATGCGGCTTCCATGCTGGGCAGCACGTTCTGCACGCGCCCCAGGTACACGTTACCGATCAACGAGCTCTCACTCGAGCGTGCGACGTAGTGTTCGACGAGCACCTTATCTTCGAGCACGCCAATCTGCACGCGATCGGCCGTCGTGCGCACGATCATCTCACGGTCAACTGCTTCGCGGCGAGCCAGAAATTCTGATTCGGTGATCACGCTGCGGCGGCGACCCGCGTCGCGGCCATCCCGGCGACGCTGCTTCTTCGCCTCGAGACGGGTTGACCCGCGCACCTTTTGCGGTTCGGTCACGACCGGGGCCTGGCGACGCTCGCGGCGCGGCGCGTCATCATCGATATCGCGGCGGCGCGTGCGGCGCGATCCGGATCGCTCGCCATCAGTGTCGTATGAGCCGTGGCCATCACGATCGTGAGGGGCGTGGTCGTCGAGCAGCTCGTCCAGCTGACGGAAGTCGCTCGCGTGGCTGTCACCGCGTGTATCGCGGCGGTAGGTTTCGCTGCGGAACGAGTCACCGCGGAAGGTGTCCCCCCGGTACCCGTCACCCCTGCGGCTGTCGCCGCGACGTGACTCGTGCGAATCTGCACGGTGCGACTCTGCACGGTGCGACTCTGCACGGTGCGCATCGCTGCGGAAGATCTCGCTTCGGCGAGGCCGCGGCGGGATCGGGGGCACATCGGGCGCCAAGAAGATGAGCTTCGTCGTCGCGCGGAAGCGTTCCTCTGGTGTCATCACGGCCAGTGGCTGCGCCTCTGACTTTGCTTCTGACTTTGCTTCTGACGAGGACTCTGCGCGAGTCTCGGCCGTAGCCACTGCCCCTTCTTCGGGTGTTGCACCTTGCGCCGCTTCCAGGGTCGAGCCTGACGTTACGGCGAGCTCGGTACCCTCGGGTACTACGGATTCTTCTGTTGTGTTTTTCACCATTGCTGGTGTCTCCTCTTTCCGGAAGAGATGTGCTCTTCCGGCAACCTTTTCGTGCGGTGGGTGCCGCGAATGTGTTCCCCGCGAGGCGCTGGCGCTCGCGCTCGGTCGCTCTTGGACCGGTGACGGTCGGGAGACCGCCAAAAGACTGTATGTGTTCAACGTATTTTTCACGCCTCACACCGCTTTCATTATGCCACGTGTCGCCTGCGTAGCGCATGATTGTCGCACAGATTAATCTCTCGTGCTTCAAGGCCAGCTTTGCACCAGGTGTGCATCAGCCGCGCGCAGTATGCTCAGGTCATGCACGTTGAATCAAGCCAGGGCACACTGCAGGCCCCTCGTCAGATTGCTCGCCCCTACGCGTTCGCTATCTTCTCGTTGATCGCTGGCGCGATCGGATGGTTTGCTTCGTTCGAGCTGCTGACCGAGTACATCAAGACGCTGCAGCTCACTGATTACGTACCCAACTGCAACGTCAGCATTCTGGTGACGTGCGGCCCCAACATGGATTCGTGGCAGGGTTCGATCTTGGGTTTCAGCAACACCATCATTGGTGTCGCAGCGTTCATGGCCCCCATGTTTGTGGGGGCGGCCCTGCTCGCGGGCGCACGCTTTTCACGCTGGTTCTGGGTGTCCTACCAGGTGGGCTTGCTGCTCGGCATTGTCTTCGTGTTCTGGCTCTTCACGCAGAGCGTGTTTGTGCTCGGCACACTGTGCCCGTGGTGCATGGTCGTCTGGACTGTAACGATTCCCCTGTTTTGGTTTAGCGTGGCGCAACCGTACGCTTCGGGTGAGGTGCCCGTGCCTGCCGCCGCACGATCGTTCTTCACGCAGCTGCGCTCGTGGGCGTGGGTCGCAGTGCTGCTGTGCTTCATCGTCATCGCATTTATCGCTCAGTTGCGTCTCGACTGGCTCGCCGAATTCGCTCGCGCATAACCTTCACATAAGTTACCCCGCCTGTGTTTCTTTCAACACTGCCCAGAGGCGCAGCACCTGGTCGCGCGTCTGCTCGGGGGTCACACCCGTGTCTATCACCTCGTCTGCGATAGCTCGCCGCGAGGCCTCATCTGCTTGCTGAGCGATCCGCGCACGGGCGGCCGCTTCGCTCATGCCGCGCAGTTCTTGCATACGCGCGACCCGGGTTTCGACGGGGGCCTCAGCGGTTACAACGAGGTCCCAGGCCCTCTGCCCTGCTGCTGTCTCAGCGAGTAACGGAATCTCGTATACGACGATCGCGGGCTCACCGCCCAAACGCTCGGCGCGTTCGATCTCCTTCAAACGCGCGTTCAAGAGCCGTTGCACCTCGGGGTGCACGATGCCATTTAGGTCGCCTAACGCTTGCTGGTCAGAGAACACAATATTGCCGAGCGCCGCGCGATCCAGCTCGCCCTCAGCTGTGACGACTGCCCTCCCAAAGCGCCCAGCAATCTCGCGGAGGCCCGCCGATCCGGGAGCCACCGCGTCGCGCGCTAGCTGATCCGCGTCGATTCGCAGCGCACCAAGCTTCTCGAGCTGATCGCCGATGGTCGATTTTCCGGCCGCAATTCCGCCAGTAAGCGCGACAAGTAGCATGCGCACACTCTATCGTGTGGTTGAGTGGTGCCCTAAAAGCCAAAGGCCCGGCCCCCGTGATGGGGACCGGGCCTTTAGCGGTTAGCAGCTAGTGCCGAGGATTAGTTGCCCTCGAGCTGTGCCTTGAGTGCTGCAAGCGCGGCGTCGTCGGCGAGTGCGCCGGTCGACGACTGGTCGCTCGAGAACGTCGAGGAGGGAGCGGGCGCAGCGGGAGCAGCAGCGGCCTCTGCAGCCATCTGTGCAACCTGCTTCTTGTGGGCTTCCCAACGCTCCTGGGCAGCAGCGTACTCCTGCTCCCACTTCTCGCGCTGGCTCTCGAAGCCTTCCTTCCACTCCTGCGTCTCGGGGTCGAAGCCCTCGGGGTACTTGTACTCACCGTTCTCGTCGTACTCGGTGGTCATACCGTAGAGAGCCGGATCGAACTCGGTGCCCTCGGGGTCGACGCCCTCGTTCGCCTGCTTGAGGCTGAGCGAGATGCGGCGGCGCTCGAGATCGATGTCGATGATCTTGACGAACACGCTCTGGCCCGCGGCCACAACCTGCTCGGCGAGCTCAACGTGCTGGTCCGAGAGCTCAGAGATGTGCACGAGGCCCTCGATGCCGTCTGCAACGCGAACGAACGCGCCGAAGGGAACGAGCTTGGTGACCTGACCCGGTGCGATCTGGCCGATCGCGTGGGTGCGGGCGAATACCTGCCAGGGGTCTTCCTGCGTAGCCTTGAGCGAGAGCGAAACGCGCTCGCGGTCCAGCTCCACCGAAAGCACCTCGACGGTAACTTCCTGGCCAACCTCGACAACGTCAGAGGCGTGCTCGATGTGCTTCCACGAGAGCTCGGAGACGTGCACGAGGCCGTCCACGCCGCCCAGGTCGACGAATGCACCGAAGTTGACGATCGACGAGATGACGCCCTTGCGCACCTGGCCGGGCTTGAGCTCGGCGAGGAACGACGAGCGAGTCGCCGACTGCGTCTCCTCGAGCAGCGCGCGGCGCGAAAGCACCACGTTGTTGCGGTTCTTGTCGAGCTCGAGGATCTTTGCCTCGATCTCCTGACCCAGGTACGGGGTCAGGTCGCGTACGCGACGCAGCTCGATGAGCGATGCGGGGAGGAAGCCACGCAGGCCGATGTCAACGATGAGGCCGCCCTTGACAACCTCGATGACGGTGCCGGTAACGACGCCCTCGGTCTCCTTGATCTTCTCCACGTCGCCCCAAGCACGCTCGTACTGAGCACGCTTCTTGGACAGGATCAGGCGGCCTTCCTTGTCCTCCTTCTGGAGCACGAGCGCCTCAACGGCGTCGCCGACCTGAACAACCTCGTCGGGGTTCACGTCATGCTTGATGGACAGCTCGCGCGAGGGAATGACGCCCTCGGTCTTGAATCCGACGTCGAGGAGTACCTCGTCGCGGTCAATCTTCACAACGGTGCCCTCGATGAGGTCTCCGTCGTTGAAGGACTTAATAGTCAGTTCGACTGCTGCAAGGAAATCTTCGGCCGAGCCGATGTCGTTTACTGCAACCTGCTTGCTAGCAGTCGTTACGTTCGTCATGAAATTGGTCTCCAGATGGACAGGATATTCAGGCGGGTGCGCACCCAGTTTGGGCCGAATCTCGACGCATCGAGACCCGCGAGGCACTCCCACATTGGACTTGGTTGGTCGCCACAAATGTGACACCCCATCATATCTGCATGTTTGCGCCGGAATCAACCCGTGACACGCCCGGCATGACTAGTGCGCGGCCGCGTTCCAGTTGACACCGTGTCCCACCTGCACTTCGAGGGGAACAGCAAGCTCCGCGGCACCCGCCATCTCCTCGCGGACGATCAACTCGAGCGTGTCCCATTCGCCGGCGGCTACCTCGAACATCAACTCATCGTGAATCTGCAGCAGCATGCGCGAACGCATGCCTGCCTCGCGCATACGGCGCTCTACTGAGATCATCGCGCGTTTGATGATGTCGGCCGCCGACCCCTGAATGGGCGCATTGAGCGCGGCCCGCTCGGCGTTCTCACGCAAAATCCTGTTGGGGCTCGTGAGCTCAGGGAAGGGGCGCCTACGACCAAAGATCGTCTCGGTGAAGGTATCGCGCTTGGCCTGTTCCACGACCGAGCGCAGGTAATCACGCACCCCACCAAACCGCTCGAAGTAATCACTCATGAGCTGCTTCGCTTCGGCCGCCGAGATACCCAACTGTTTCGATAGCCCGAAGGCCGAGAGACCGTATGCGAGGCCGTAGCTCATCGCCTTAACCTTCGAGCGCATCTCGTTTGTCACCTCAGCGGGCTCAACACCAAAGATGCGCGAGCCCACGAAGCGGTGCAGGTCTTCGCCCGCGTTAAACGCTTCAATGAGCCCCGCGTCCTGCGACAGATCGGCCATGATGCGCATTTCGATCTGCGAGTAGTCGGCGGTCATGAGCGTATCGAACTCGGGGTCGTGAATGAACGCTTCTCGAATGCGCCTCCCCTCCTCTGAGCGCACCGGAATGTTTTGCAGGTTCGGGTCGGTCGACGACAGGCGGCCAGTACTCGATCCGGTCTGCACGAGAGTCGTGTGAATGCGCCCGTCATCACCCACCGCTTTGATGAGCGTCTCAACCATCTGACGCATCTTGTTCGCTTCACGGTGCGATAGCAGCGCATCAAGGAACGGGTGCGGGTTCTTGAGCTGCAGGTCTGCGAGCGCTGCCGCGTCAGTCGTGTATCCGCTCTTTGTTTTACGCGTCTTCGGCATGTCGAGCTGCTCAAAAAGCACCTCTTGCAACTGCTTGGGCGAAGACAGGTTCACCTCACGACCGATCGCGTCAAAGGCGCGCTGCTGCAGCTCGGCCACCCGATCCTTGAGCTCAGCCTGGTGAGCTTCAAGCAGCGGCAGGTCGATCTCGACGCCGCGGGTTTCAAGCGCCGCGAGAACTGACACCAGCGGGAGCTCGATATCCGTGTAAATCTCGCCGGTGCGCGACTCGAACCGAGACACCGCCACCGCGTGAGCGCGCACCAGGTACCACGCCAGCGCTGCAGCGTCTGCGGTGTTCTCTTCGTCTGGAACAAGCTGGTTGGGGTCACCGGCCGGTACTTCTTCGCCCAAGAACCGCATCACCGCGTCACCGAGGTTCTTCTCTGCTGTCGCAGGGCGCAACAGCCAGGCCGCGAGCAGCAGGTCACCGGCAATGCCCCCCACCTCTGCGCCGGCACGCTGCACTAGCTCAAGCTGCGACTTCGCGTCATAGAACACCTTCGGGGCGTCTGAAGCAAGCCAAGCTTCGAACTGACCGTAATCGCGGCCACCCACGAGCCACTCAAATTTGACCGTCGCATCCTCGGTTGCAAGGCCCACTTCGAGGCCCGCGAGCCCCTCACGAATCAGCACGGCCGGGCTCGGGTGCTTTGCAAGCCAGTCCCCCAGCTCCTCATCAATGAGGTGCTTGGCCTCGGGGCGTTCGGGCGCGAGTGGCGCAGCTGGCTGCGCCGGATCATGGCTAATCTCGGCCCCGGCGAGCTTCGCCACGCGCTGCAACAGCGTGCGAAACTCGAGCTTCGCAAACACCTCCGACACGGCGTCCATGTCGATGACTCCGCGCATCAGGTCGTCAAGTTGCACCTCGAGCTCGACATCGCGCACGAGACGGTTGAGCCTGCGGTTGCGCACCGCAAGGTGCGCGTGCTCGCGCAGGCTCTCCCCCACCTTGCCGCCGATTTCGTCTTGACGGCGCAGAATCTCGTCGAGCGAGCCAAACTGGTTGATCCACTTCACGGCGGTCTTCTCGCCCACCCGCGGCACCCCCGGCAGGTTATCGCTTGTCTCGCCCACGAGAGCCGCGATCTCGGGGTACTGCTCGGGGCGCACGCCGTAGCGTTCAAACACCTTCTCGCCGTCATACCGGGTGAGCTCGCTGACACCCTGCTTCGACGGGTACAACAGAGTGATGCGCTCATCGACGAGCTGAATGGTGTCTCGGTCGCCGCTCACGACCAGCACACGGTAGCCTCCGGCTGCGCCGCGCGTGGCGAGCGTCGCGAGAATATCGTCGGCCTCGTAGTTTTCCTTTTCAAGCGTGGTGACGCCCATTGCACGGAGCGCCTCTTGGAGAAGCGGGATCTGACCTTTGAACTCAGACGGAGTCTCACCACGCGTGCCCTTGTACTCGGGGTATTCCTCAGTGCGAAACGAGTGACGCGAGATGTCAAAGGCTACCGCGATGGCATCGGGCTTCTCATCGGCGAGAAGCTTGATGAACATCGAGATGAACCCGTGCACCGCGTTCGTGTGCTGCCCGGACTGGGTCTGAAAGTTTTCGGGGCGAAGCGCGTAAAAGGCGCGGAAGGCCAGCGAGTGGCCGTCGATGATCATGAGGGTAGGCTGAGGCGTATTCGACACCTCCCCAGCCTACAAGCCGTCGCCTGCGAGCGCTCGGCCCTGGCGCATTCGAAAGGCTCTTTTTTCGATGTCTGACACTACTTTCACCTCACCTGCGCCGAGTGCCGGGAGCCCGACGCCCGAGGCGGCTCTGGCTTACGTGCGCGAGCGCGGCCTTGGCGCGCTCGCCGAGAAGATGGGCATCGAGATGCGGGAGTTTTCGCCCGAGCGCGCCGTCGCCACAATGCCCGTCGAGGGCAACACTCAGCCAATCATGCTGCTGCACGGCGGCGCCTACGTGGTGCTAGGTGAGACGCTCGGCTCGATGCATGCGAACCTCATGGCACCCGAGGGGCACGTAGGTGTCGGGCTCGACATTAATGCCACGCACACTGGCTCCGCTCGATCCGGCACTGTCACGGGCGTATGCACCCCGATCAAGATCGGGCGATCGGTCGCGGTGCACGAGATCATCGTCAGCGACGAAGCCGGAAATCGGTGCTCGACCATACGCATCACGAATTTCTATAAGCGCGTCAAGTAGTGGCCTTGTGGTCGTACACGTAGAAGCGGCCCCGGGAGAATCTCCCGGGGCCGCTTCTACAGTTCAGTCGATGCTATCGAAAGCCGCTTAGGCGTCTTTCTTCGGGCCGAGCTGATCGATGATCGTCTTCGCGACGTCCTGCATCGTCAGGCGGCGGTCCATCGACGCCTTCTGGATCCAGCGGAACGCCTCGGGCTCCGACAGTCCCATCTTGTCGTTGAGGATCCCTTTGGCGCGGTCAACGAGCTTACGCGTCTCAAAGCGCTCGGCGAGGTCAGAGACCTCGCTCTCGAGCGTTGCGATCTGCTCGAAGCGCGACAGCGCAATCTCGATCGCGGGGATCAGATCGGCCGGCGTAAAGGGCTTTACGACATAGGCGAGCGCGCCAGCCTCGCTTGCACGCTTCACAAGCTCGGCCTGGCTGAACGCGGTCAACAGTACGACGGGCGCGATGTTGTCTTTGTTGATCTGCTCGGCAGCCGAGATGCCGTCAAGCTTGGGCATCTTGACGTCCATTACGACGACGTCGGGGCGCAGCTCTTCAACGAGGCGAACGGCCTCTTCACCGTCACCGGCCTCACCAACTACGTCAAAGCCGTTGTCACGCAGCGTCTCAACGATGTCGAGGCGGATCAGGGATTCATCTTCGGCGACGACAACGCGTCGCGAAGCGCTCGGGGCAGTGCTCTGGTCATTCACTCCACCAGTTTACGACATTGTTACTTTTAATGTTGCTGAATACTCAGACGATTCACCGGGTCGCGACTCTCATGCTTTGCGTAGCCAAGCCTTTCGTGCGGGTGAGGCGCTGTCTCAGCAGGCGTTGAATAGGCGCATCGATGATCCGGTTGATGAAGATACTGACAAAGGTTACCGCGATCATGGTTGCGATGAGCAGCATCACACGCATCGAAGTCGCCGCTCCCCGGATCACGTCGCCCAGCAGCACCTGCGAGATAAACACCGTCACAATCGGATGAAACAGATACATGGCATAACTGGCATCGCCGATTTCGAGCAACACGCGCGTCACGAGTCCGTCACGAATGAGCGGTTCGAGCACCAGTGCACACACGAGCAGCAGCACGGCAGGTATCCCGTAGTAGAGCGCGCGCACATCGCTCACCAGGCTGATGATTCCGAGGTCCTGCGCAATGAGCACGCCGAGCGCGAATACCGCACCCAGACCAGCAATACCAAGCCACGCCCAAGCTGTTGCGCCGTGCGAGGCCCCCAAGGTCTTCACGGGGAGCGCTGACGTAGCGCGCGCGAGCACTCGCCGGTAGACCAGCGCGACACCGAGGCCGGCCAGAAACTCGAGCAGAATCGGGTCTTGGTAGAACCGAAGCGCAGGGCTCGATCCTGGCCATATCACGCCGCTGAACACGAGCAGCACGAGTGCGACACCCACGAGAATCAAGGCCGTGCGGGTGGAGCGCACGCACAAGAGGAGCGTCCCCACGAGCAGATAGAAGAACATCTCGTAGTTGAGCGTCCACCCGATCTGCAAAATGGGCCCCATGCGCTCTGGCATCGCATATGGAATGAAGAGGAGAGACTTAATGAGACCTCCCGCATCAACCACGGTCGAGTTTGCACGCCAGGGCATGAGCAGCACCGCCGCCGCCCACGTGAGCGTCGCGATCCAATACAGCGGCACCACGCGAATCACTCGACGGCGCAGAAACTGCTTGCGGCTGCCGAACACGACCGTGCCGATAATGAATCCACTGATCACAAAGAAGACGTCGACGCCCCAGGGACCGGTGCCTGGGAGCGCGAAGATGCCCCCCTCAGCCACGGCGTGAAAGTAAACAACAGCGAGGGCCGCGAGAGCACGCAGAAACTGCACACTTCGCACGGTCGACCGCGTTTTAGCCACCGCTCACAACTCCAGTTCGTGTATCTTCCGAGAAACGCTGGCGCGACTCGCCGTACACCCCGCCCAGACAACCGTTTTATATTAGCCCACTCATGTGCGCTAAGGTATTTCTTGGCACCGCACCAGTGCGGTCCGATTACAATTAAAGAACGCACGCCGGATTGGTGGAATTGGCAGACACGGCGCACTCAAAATGCGCTGCCGAAAGGTGTACGGGTTCGAGTCCCGTATCCGGTACCACAAGACCCGGCCCCGCTTTTGCGGGGCCGGGTCTTTTCGTTTGCACCTGGCGCGATGCGCCCACATTTTGCCCACATCACGCGTCAAACTACGCAGGGCCCGGATCAAATGATCCGGGCCCTGCGTGTTGCGCCGCGCGCTAGTTCGTGCGCTAGTTACTGCGCTGCGCGCTCCAGCACCAGCTCGCGCACGCGCGCTGCGTCGGCCTGGCCGCGCATCGCCTTCATGACAGCTCCGATGACCGCGCCAGCGGCTTGCACCTTGCCGTCGCGGATCTTCTCGAGCACATCGGGCTGCTGCGCGAGCGCCGCATCGATGGCCTCGATCAGGGGGCCGTCGTCTGAGACGATTGCGAGCCCGCGTGCCTCGACGATCTCGCTCGCGGTGCCCTCGCCGTCGATGATGCCGGCGATTACCTGGCGTGCCAGCTTGTCGTTGAGCGTGCCAGCGTCGACGAGCTCGACGACCGAGCCGATCTGCTCGGGCGTAATCAGCTCAGTCGGCTGCGACTGGCGCTCCTTTGCGATACGCGCGATCTCACCCGTCCACCACTTGCGGGCGGTCTGAGCGGGAACACCCGCGGCCACCGTCGACTCGATCGCCTGGACAAGACCGGCGTTCACGACGTCTTGGAACTCGAGCTGCGAGAACTGCCACTCGGCCTTCAGGCGCCGTGTGCGCAGCGTCGGGTGCTCGGGCAGCGTGCCCCGCAGCTCCTCGACCAGCTCACGCGACGGGGTGAGGGGAGCCAGGTCGGGCTCGGGGAAGTAGCGGTAGTCGTCGGCGTCGCTCTTCGGGCGTCCCGGCGAGGTCTCCCCCGTGTCCTCGTGCCAGTGACGGGTCTCTTGGGTAATCGAGCCGCCATCTTCGAGAATGCGCGCCTGGCGCTGAATCTCGAAGCGCACCGCACGCTCGATCGAGCGCAGCGAGTTCACGTTCTTGGTCTCGGTACGTGTGCCGAGTACGCTCATACCGGCACCCTCGTTACCACGGGGACGCAGTGACACATTTGCGTCGCAGCGAATGTTGCCGCGCTCCATGCGTGCATCAGAAATGCCGAGCGCAACCACCATCTCGCGAATCGTCGCAACGTACGCCGACGCGATTTCTGGGGTATCTGCCTCGCCTCCGAAAATGGGGCGGGTCACGATCTCGACGAGCGGCACACCAGCGCGGTTGTAGTCGACGAGCGAGTACTCGGCGCCCTGAATGCGGCCGGTCGACCCACCCACGTGGTTGAGCTTGCCCGCGTCTTCTTCCATGTGAGCGCGCTCGATGGGCACGTGCACCACACGCCCCGAAGCGAGTTCGATCTCGACCGAACCGTCGTGTGCGATCGGATCGTCGAACTGCGAGATCTGATAGTTCTTCGCCATGTCGGGGTAGAAGTAGTTCTTGCGCGCGAAGCCCGAGACCTCTGCGATCTCGCAGCCGAGTGCGAGGCCCAGACGGATCGAGTACTTGACAGCCTCGTCGTTCACCACGGGCAGTGCACCGGGAAGCCCCAGGCACACGGGGGTCAGGTTCGTGTTCGGCTCGGCCCCAAACGTGTTGGGGGCCGACGAGAACATCTTGGTCTTCGTGTTGAGCTCAACGTGCACCTCGAGCCCGATGACGGGCTCGAACTTCTCAAGGGCCTCTTCGAAGCTCATCAGCTTGGTCTTGGCCATTAGTGCGCTGCCTTTCGTGCCGTGCTACCTGCAAGGGTGGGCGCCTGCGCCCAGAACGGAGTGCCGTCGCGGTCGGCGGTGAGCTGCTCGATTGCGGCGCCCGCCCGGTAGAGCCGCGCGTCTTCAAACGCGGGCGCCATCAGCTGCAGCCCCACGGGCATGCCATCTTCTGCGGCGGTGCCAATTGGCAGGCTGAGGCCGGGGAGCCCCGCGAGGTTCGCTGGAATGGTGGTCGCGTCGTTCAGGTAGTCCTGCATTGGGTCGCCGCCGTGAGTACCGAGCTTCCACGCCGTGGTGGGCGCGGTGGGCGATGCGATCACGTCAACCTGTTCGAACGCAGCAGCAAAGTCGCGCTGAATCAGTGTGCGCACCTTCTGCGCGCTGCCGTAGTAGGCGTCGTAGTAACCGGCAGAAAGGGCGTATGTACCGAGAATGATGCGGCGCTTCACTTCGGCGCCAAAGCCCGCGGCGCGAGTCTGGCTCATGACGTCTTCGACGGTGCCGCCGCCCTGGGGGTTGACGCGCATGCCAAACCGCACGGAGTCGTACTTCGCGAGGTTACTCGAGGCTTCGGCGGGCAAAATCAGGTAGTAGGCTGCCACCGCGTACTCGAAGTGCGGGGCGTCGATCTCGACGATCTCGGCGCCCGCGGCGGTCAGCTGCGCGAGCGTTTCCTCGAAACGCGCCTTCACGCCCGGCTGCACGCCATCAAGCATCAGCTGCTTGACGACGCCCACGCGCAGGCCCTTCAGCGTCGCCGGATCGGCGCCGCCCCGGGCGGCCGCAGCCATTGACGGCCACGCAAAGTCCAGCGACGTCGAGTCGTGACGGTCGTGCCCGGCGATCACATCGTGCAGCAGCGCGGTGTCGAGCACGGTACGCGCGCAGGGGCCGATCTGGTCGAGCGATGAGGCAAGCGCGATCGCACCGTAACGGCTTACACCGCCGTAGGTGGGCTTTGCGCCCACTGTGCCGGTGAGCGCGGCGGGCTGCCGGATCGAGCCACCGGTGTCGCTGCCGAGCGCGAGCGGCGACTGGAATGCCGCCACAGCAGCGGCCGAGCCGCCACCCGAACCACCGGGCACGAGCTCGGTGTTCCAGGGGTTGCGCGTGGGGCCGTAGGCCGAGTTTTCGGTGGCAGAGCCCATGGCGAACTCGTCCATGTTGGTCTTGCCGATCGACACGAGACCGGCCGCGCGAGCCTTAGCGACCGCGGTCGCGTCAAACGGCGAGCGGTAACCTTCAAGAATCTTCGACCCCGAGGTCGAGGGCATATCGGTCGTGACGAGCACATCCTTCACCGCGAGTGGCACGCCCGCGAGCTCGCCCAGGGACTCCCCTGCTGCACGACGCTCATCGATGGAACGTGCCGCGGCGAGCGAAGCCTCTTCATTCGTCGCGAGAAACGCGTTCAACTCGCCGTCCACGGCGGTGATCTGCGCGAGGTGAGCGCGCGTCGCCTCTTCAGACGAAACCTCACCCGAGGCAATCTTGCCCGCCAGCTCTGCTGCGGTCAAGGTAATCAATTCACTCATGGCTCTCCCTACTGCTCTTCGCCCAGAATCGAGGAGACCCGGAACATGCCGTCGGTCTGCTCGGGCGCGTTGGCGAGCGCCTCTTCACGGGTCAGCTGGTCGGTGATCTCGTCTGCGCGAGTCACGTTGTTCAGCGGAATGGGGTGGCTGGTGGCGGGAACGTCTGCTCCGGCCACCTCGCTCACCTTTGCGATATTCGTGAGGATCGAACCGAGGTCACTCGAAAGTGAGGCGACCTCGGAGTCAGAAAGGGCGATCCGGGCGAGGCCTGCGAGATGCTGTACGGCCTCGGCCGTGATCTCGCTGCTCGCGCCCGCTGGCGTTTCAGGCATGCTGCTCCATCGTTACGTCGGAACTGAAAGGGTTCTGTGAACCCCACTATCCTACCGACCGTCAGCTTTGTGGGGGCCGAACCGCCAGAGTTCTTGAACCGTCACGCTCCCACAACCCCGAACAGCCTCGACGGTGGCTCGAGATGAGATGGGCGTCGACGATGCCGAGGGCAGCCATCAACGCGTACGCGGTGGTCGGGCCGACGAATTTGAATCCCTGCTGTTTCAGTCTTTGGGCGAGCGCCGCGGACTCGGGCGAGTGCGATGGCACCTGCGATTCGGTGATCGGCGCGGGCGATCGCTCGGGCATCGCCGACCACACGAGCTCCGCGAGTGTCGTACCGCGCTCGTGGAGCCTCAGCACCGCCTGTGCGTTCGAGACGGTGGCATCGATTTTGCGCCGGTTTCGTACGATTCCGGGGTTCTCCATCAACTCGGCCACTTCTGCCTCGCCAAATTGACTCACGATCTCGGGCTCAAACCCTTGAAACGCCGCGCGAAACGCGTCGCGTTTGCGCAGAATGATGAGCCACGACAGGCCCGACTGAAACGCTTCGAGACTGAGCCGCTCGAACACACCAGCTTCGCTTGACACGGGCACGCCCCACTCGGTGTCGTAGTACTCAGTGAGCAGCGGGTCGGTCGTCGCCCACCCCGCCCGATTCGGTGTCTGCGTCGCCTCGGTCATGTCAGTGCTCCCCTTCACACCTCACCGCTGTTCCAGTCTCCCTAGGGTAACCAGAAAGAACGACATGTGGTGTCTGAAGTGTCAATCTGTGGATAAGTTACTCACCCGCGAGCGTGAGTGCGCCGGGCCCCTGGGTGACGAGCACGGCAAACTGGGCGGCGTCGAGCACGGGGATTCCCAGCTCCTCGGCCTTCGCAAGTTTTGATCCGGCCCCTGGCCCCGCCGCGACATAGTCAGTTTTCTTCGAAACCCCCGAGGCGGCTTTGCCGCCCGCTTGGATGATCGCTTCTTTAGCGCCGTCGCGCGTAAAGCCCTCGAGCGAGCCCGTTGCGACGATCGTGAGCCCCTCGAGTACACCACCCTCGGGTACTTGTGCCCCCGGCCCGGGGTGCCCCGGCGTCGCCCACTGCACTCCCGCGGCCGCCCAGCGATCAACGATTTCGACGTGCCAATCGACCTCAAACCAGGCCTGCATCGACTCGGCAATGATGTCACCGACGCCTTCGACCTCGGCGAGCTCTTCGACCGACGCCGCCCGAATAGCTGCAAGCGAGCCAAACCAGTCAGCAAGGGCTCGCGCCGCGACCGGGCCTACGTGGCGAATATTGAGCGACACGAGCAGCCGCCAGAGCGGTTTCGTCTTCGCTTTCTCGAGCTCGGCGAGCAGCGTGAACGCGTCCTTGGCTGGTTGTAGCTCACGGTGGTTCTTCTTGATGCCGGCTGCGCGGCGGTCTGCCGCGGTCGCGTCTTCCCAACCGGGCGGGTAGGTCGCGGGCCCAAGTTTCTGAAACGGAGTACGCCGCGCAAAGTCGCCCGTCGCCTCGTCGATGCGGGGTTCACCCGTCTCTGTGTCGCGCACAATCACCACGATGGGCACGAGCTCATCGATGGTCAGATCGAACAGGCCAGCTTCGGTTTGCAGCGGCGCTTTCTCGGGCACCTCTGGCCCGGTGAGCGCGGCGGCCGTAATCTCGCCGAGCACCTCAACGTCGAGCGCACCGCGCGAACCAATGTGTTCGACCCTGCCGCGCACTTGCGCTGGGCAGGCTCGCGCGTTCGGGCAGCGCAGATCGATATCGCCCTCTTTCATGGCGCGCAGCGTATGCCCGCACTCGGGGCACCCTTCAGGCATGCGCCACTCAGTTTCAGAGCCGTCCCGCAACTCGATCACGGCCCCGAGCACCTCGGGAATCACGTCACCCGCTTTGCGCAGCACGACCGTGTCTCCAATGAGCACGCCCTTCGCTTTCACCACCTGCTGGTTGTGCAGCGTGGCCTGGCTCACGGTAGAGCCCGCGACCTTCACTGGTGCCATCACCGCGTATGGCGTGGCCCTACCTGTGCGCCCCACCCCCACCCGAATCTCGAGCAGCTTCGTGTGCACTTCTTCGGGCGGATACTTGTACGCGATCGCCCAGCGCGGTGCGCGGCTCGTCTCACCGAGCTCAGCGTGCAGAGCCAGTTCATCTACCTTCACCACGATGCCGTCGATCTCGTGCTCAACATCGTGGCGGTGCTCTCCACGATCGGCGATAAACGCCTCCACCTCGGCCATGTCTTCGAACACGCGCGAGTGCGGCGACACGGGCAGGCCCCATTCGCCCAGCAGCCGGTAGGCGTCAGATTGATTGGCAAACTGCGGGTGCGACCACGCACCAATCCCGTGCACGTAGAGCGCGAGGCGCCCGAGACGCTCGCGCATAAGGGTAAGCTCGGCTTCGCTTTTGTTGTCTGAGCGCTGACGCAGGCTGCCCGCTGCCGTGTTGCGCGCGTTAGCAAATTCGGGGTACTTCACCGGGATCTGCTCGGCTGTGCGCCCCCGGGCCCGCAAGCCTTCGGCGTACTCTGCCTGCAGCTCGTGCTGCCGTGTGTTGAGCCACGCGAAGTCTTGACCGCGCAAAAACACCTCCCCGCGCGCTTCAAAGAACGAGGGGATCCCCTCCCCCGTAAGCACGCGCGGGATCGCCGGAATCATGTCGATGTTCTCGGTGATGTCTTCGCCCACCCGACCATCACCGCGCGTAGTCGCGGTCTCGAGCACCCCGTCGCGGTAGGCCAGGTTTATCGCCAGGCCGTCAATCTTCAGTTCGCTGAGCCAGCGCACCTGGCGGCCTGCGGCGGCGCGAGTCTTTTCGGCCCACTCGTGAAACTCACCCAGCGAGAACACGTTGTCGAGGCTGAGCATGCGCTCGGCATGCTCGTGCTCAGGAAACCCGGCAGACACGATCTGCGCTCCGACATCGCGCGTCGGGCTGTCTTGGCCCGCGAGCTCGGGGAACGCGTGCTCGATCGCTTCGAGTCGGTGAAACAGAACGTCGTACTCGGCATCTGACACGAGGCCGTACCCCTGCGAGTAGTAGGCGACGCGCAGCCGCTCTATCTCGACCGAAAGCTGTTCGGCTTCGACGCGCGCGGCGGCAAAGTCGAGGGTGTCAACGGCGGGCAATTGCGGGGAGTTGTTCGTCACCCCTCAATTCTAGAAGTGCACAGGCTGTGCGTCACCCACCGAACGCTCAGTGGGCTGCGCGTCACGCACCACTCCTGTTTCGATATTTGACGCCGCTTCGTCGGCTGGCACCGCGCGGTCGATCGTGAACTGCCCGAGCACGCGTGTGCCAATGTAGACAACCGCGGTCTGCCCCGGGGCGACCCCGATGAGCGGCTCGGCATGTTCGAGGTCGATGTCGACAACAATCTCGTGAGAAGCGCCCGCGCGATGCTGTTCGGTGCGCTCAGATTCAATGATGGGGGCGAGACGCGCGAACGCGGGCACGGGGTCGGCGTGGGCGCGAATCTGCACCTCGCACTTAAACGTCTCGGTCACATCAAAGCCGGGCTCCCCGGCCCAGCTATAGCGCCCGCCCGCGATGCGCGAAATGGCGAGGCTCTCTTTGGGACCGACCACTACCTGGTTTGAGACGGGCCGAATCGAGAGCACAAAACGCGGTTTACCGTCGGGGGCGGGGCGCCCAATCGCAAGCCCCCGCCGCTGGCCCACCGTGTACCCGTGAGCACCATCATGCTGCCCGACGATCTCGCCCGCGGCGTCGACGATGTCACCTGGAGTGCGCTCGACGTGGTCTGAAAGCCAACCGCGAGTGTCACCGTCGGGAATGAAACAGATGTCGTGGCTGTCGGGCTTCTGGGCCACCTGCAGCCCGCGCTCGGCTGCCTCAGCGCGAATCAACTGCTTTGATGGCGTATCCCCGAGCGGAAAGTAGCAGTGCGCGAGCTGTTTCTCGGTGAGCACGCCCAGGACGTACGACTGATCCTTTGCCCATGCGCTCGCGCGATGCAGCTGCGGGCCGCTGGGCCCGGCTTCGAGTGTGGCATAGTGGCCCGTCGCCACCGCGTCAAAGCCGAGCGCGATGGCCTTGTCAAGCAGCGCTTCGAACTTAATCTTCTCGTTGCATCGCATGCACGGGTTGGGTGTACGCCCCGCGGCGTACTCGGCAATAAAGTCGTCAACAACGTCTTCCTTAAACCGCTCGCTCAGGTCCCACACGTAGAAGGGAATCTCGAGCAGGTTCGCGGCGCGCCGTGCATCCATCGCGTCCTCGACCGTGCAACAGCCGCGGGATCCGGTGCGAATCGTGCCCGGCATGCGACTGAGCGCAAGGTGCACTCCGACCACTTCGTGCCCCGCTTCGACGGCACGTGCCGCCGCCACTGCGGAGTCAACGCCGCCGCTCATCGCCGCCAAGATTTTCATCAGAACAGTCTACTCGCCCGGCTGCTGTGTAAGTACCCGACGCGTGTGCGCTAACTGCGCAGGCACGACTCTGCGATGGCCGCGCTCACGAAAGCCGCGCTCACGAAAGCACCGCCTACGAAAGCCCCGCGACACGCGCCCGGTCGATCGCGGCCGGCAGCGCGGCAAGGAGCGCGTCAACCTCGGCGTCGCTCGTGCCGGGGCCCAGCGTAAACCGCAGGGCACCTGCGGCTTCAGCCTCTGGCACACCCATCGCGAGCAGCACGTGTGAGATCTCGTGCACTCCCGCCTGGCACGCTGAGCCCACCGAAACAGACACGCCTGCCGCGTCGAGCAAGAACACGAGCGAGTCCCCCTGACAGCCCGCAAAGGTGAAGTGGGCGTTGCCCGCGACCCGCCCCTCTCCCTCGGGCCCACGCATCACGGCGTCGGGAGCGACCGCTCTCACGCCCGCCACGAGCCTGTCGCGCAGCAAACGGGTGCGCGCGACGCGGCCCACGCGCGGCGTGCCGTCGTCCTCGACCGCAAGGTCGAGCGCGGCCGCGAACGCGACGGCGCCGGCCACATCCTGTGATCCGGATCGCGCCCGCTGCTGCGTGCCTCCGTGTAACAGCGGGTCGGCCGCGGTGCGGCGCCCCAGCACGAGGGCGCCAACGCCCACCGGGCCCCCGATCTTGTGAGCTGAAACACTGAGCGCCGCCGCGCCCGTCTCAGCAAAGTCGATGCGTTCTTGCCCGAGGGCCGCGACTGCGTCAACGTGCACCGGCACGCTGTAGCGCGCGGCCACCCGGCACAGCTCAGCTACCGGCTGCACCGTGCCCACCTCGTTATTGACCCACATGAGGGTGGCGAGCGCGATCTGGTCTGGCCCGACGCGTTCAATCACGGACGCGAGAGTTTCGGGCGCTATACGCCCGGCCCCATCGATCGGCACTTCCACCAGACTCGCGCCCTGAGTCGCTTCGAGCCACTGGGCTGCTTCGAACGTCGCATGGTGCTCGCCCGCGGCGACGAGCACCGCAGGGCCTGATCCGGATCGACGACGCGCCCAGTACATGCCTTTGATCGCGAGGTTAATGGCCTCGGTGCCGCCGCCAGTGAGGATGGTCTCGGCGCGGTCGCAGCCCAGTGCCGCCGCGATACGATCGCGCGCGGTCTCGAGCATTTCGCTCGCGTGCTGGCCGTGCTGGTGCGTGGAGGCGGGGTTACCCACCACGGTGAGTGCGTCGAGATACGCTTCACGCACCTCGGCCGGCATGGGCGAGGTGGCAGCGTGATCGAGATAGGCGCGCGCGTTCATCTAGTAGAGCAGGTTTGCGAGCTGCCCGCGCGCCGCAATGACGCGCTGGTCTGCGACTCCAACCACTTCAAAGAGTTCGAGGAGACGCTCACGAATCTGAGCCTGGCCGTCTGCATCTTGACCGGCAAACATGTCTAGTAGCCGCAGAAAGCCATCCTCGATGTGCCCGCCCGACACGTCGAGATCTGCGACGCGCAGCTGCGCTTCGACGTCGTTCGGGTTCTGACCCGCCGCCGTGCGAATCTCGTCAATGGTGTAGCCCTGGAGCCGATGCAGAAGCTTCACTTGCACGAGTGCGGCGCGCGCTTCGGCGTCTGCGGGCGCCTTTTTCAGCACGGTCTCCCACTCGGCGATAGCCGTCGCGAAGTCACCGTTCTCGCCCGCTTCGACCGCAGCACGGTGCGCCTCAGGAATCTGCGGTTCTGCGGGCGGCGCCGGTTCTGCTCCCGGCACCGACTGCTGCGTGTCGGGCGCGCTCACGCGACCGGTAACGCCCTGCTGCGCCGATAGCTGCAGCAGCTGCCCAAACACCTCGCGCACCTGTGCCTCGGGCATAGCCCCCTGGAACAGCGGCACGGGGCGCCCGCCCACGAGAGCCACGACGGTAGGAATGCTCTGGGCTTGAAACGCCTGCGCGATGCCGGGGTTGGCGTCTACGTCGACCTTGGCGAGCAGCAACTGCCCACCAAATTCGAGTGCCAGCTTCTCGAGGATGGGTCCCAGCGTCTTGCACGGCTGGCACCACTCGGCCCACAGATCGATCACCACGGGCACGACGGCAGAGAGCTGCGCCACCTGCTCAAACGTGGCATCGGTGACATCGAGCACCAGTGACGGCACATCGACCGTCTGGCCCTGCGATGAGGCCCCGCCCTGCTGTGGCGCAGACCCGTCACCGTTCGCCGGCGCCTGAGACTGGGCCTGCGCCTGGGCTTGGGCCTGGGCTTGGGCTTGGTGCCGTGCTGCGAGATGGCTGAGGTCGACGCCACCGCCGGGAATGCGCTCGGGCATCGGGTTACTCATCGTGTGATCCTCCAGTTTGTGTAGTTAGTTCGTGGCGCCGACGAGCTCGCTCGTCACGCCCAGCAGCTGAATCTTGGTGTTCGACGTGTCGGTTTTACTCGGCACAAAGAAGAGCAGCTGGTGCGCCACCTGCTGCACCAGTCGGTCTTGTTCACCTGAGAGGCCCGACAGCGCGGTCACCGCGTCCTTCGCCTGCGGCTTGTAGCGACCGCCGGCAGAATCAACGATCTGCTGCTCAAGCACCGTAGTGGCGACGAGCGCCCCGCCTGCTCCGGTCGACAGTGCGGTGATGCGCTCGTCGCCCTGCGATGCGGTCGCGCTGAACTGCATCGTCTGTCCCTTTGTGTCTGACTCGGCCTGCGCTTTCGCGGCGCGTGTCTTGCCGTAGTTCTCGAGCAGGGTGTCATTGGTGAGGTCGAACAGCTCTGCCTCGCTCGTCTCGGTGCCGTCTTGCAGCATCGCGGCGTAGGCGTCACCGACCTTGCCCGGCGCGAGCACGAGCGTTTCAATGTCATCAGCGAGCACGGCAGTGCCGTCCTCAGCCGGTGCCGCCTGCGGCATCGAGATGCCACCGCGCAGGGCAATGTCGCGTGACACCAAGAAATTGCTGTGCGGGCTCTCCTGGCGCAAAATCAACGCGAGCGAGGGCGAAGCATCTTCGGAACCATCGCCCGCCTTAGATTCAACCGTCACAAACACTGTGCGCGGCCACCCCTCAGTGCTCTGCACGAGACGGTACTCGAGCTCCTGGTCAGTGATGATCGGGGGAATCACTTCGTACCCCGGCATGGCCGCCCGAATCGTGTAGTTTGCCGCGCGCTGCGCGAGAGCATCACCGGTAAATCGGCTTTCGAGAAGCTCAGCGTCAAGCGCTTCATCTGCCGCCGTCGCATCGGCCGACACACTCTTCACGATCCGCTGCATCTGAGCATCAGTCACGGGCACGGGCGCAACCCCCGAATCTGGCTGCTCGGCTGGCTGCTCGGCCGCAGGCTGCTCATCAAACTGCGGCCAGTAACTCGCTGAACACCCCGATAGGCCGAGCGCCAGTGTGACACCCACCGCGGGCAGCAGAGCCCTTCGCCGCGCAATGGCGGTGCGCGCGCTCGTGCCGGATCCGGCGCTGCGCTCTGTTTGCTCGCCCGCAGGCGGAGCGACCGCTTGCACGTCGGGCGTGGTGTCCTTGCCTCGGCGGGTGAAGGAGTTGCGCAGGCCCTGGAGCGGGCCTCTGCGGCCGCGGCGCGGCCCGAGCCCGCGGCGATCGTGATCGATCGCGAGCAAATACAGTACGCCGCCCACGAGCGCGAAGAGCGCGCCCGCCGCAAGCAGCGGGCCTGCCCACGGCGTATTGCGGTCTTGTGCCCACACGAGCGCAACATCTGCGGGCACCGGATCGACGCCGTTGGACGCGATGATGACCGACTCGTCTGCGTCTAGAGCGACCGGAACCCGTAGTACGTCCGTCTCGTTCGACGCGCCAGCCGCTTCGAGCGAACGCTCCTCAAGCCACAGGTCAGAGCCGTGCGGGTCGAGCGCTTCGACAGCCTCTTCGCCCGCCGCTTCGTCAACGATTGCCGGGGCCATGAGCGCAGTCTGAAGGGTCTTCGAGGCTTCTGCGACGGTGAGTTCAGCGTGAGAGAAGGGCTCCACCCATCCCTGCACGTCACGCGTCGCGCCGGTGGCCACAAACGCCGTCTCGCCACTCACCACCACGTTCGCTTGACCGGGCACCTTTGCAAGCTCGGCGCCGTCAATCACGGCGTAGCCCGTGTCTGACTGCGTGTCGATCGGAAAACGGATTTCGGCGGGGCCCGCCAAGAAAGTGCGCTGGCCGATTCCGAGCAGCAGCAGCAGCCCAGAGGCCACCAGGGCCACAATTGCAAGCACGTGTCGCACGAGATGCTCCTCGCCTCAGAAAATTCGGTACCGTCCAACGCTACCCGAGCTTTCCGAGATTCCCATGCGGCGCGGCCGGATTAGCGCAGACCGGGCACAATCCCGCCGCGACGCACAGCGTCTCATTCTCGGACATTGGGAGTGTCATTCCAGTATCATGATGCGGGTACATGCCCGCTCGACGGCCACCCACACGGGGTGCAACCGTTTTTAGGTATTCGGAGGCCCCGTGTCCGACTCTTCCCAACAGTTCACTCCTGCGTTTCGCGGTTACAATCGCGACGAGGTCGATGAGCGGATCGGGTCGCTAACTGGCCACATCTCTACCCTGCAGTCACACCTTGACTCACTGCAGCACGCGCACCAGCAGGCGGCCGCTGTAGGGCAAGAGCAGCGCGAGCTTATCGCCGACCTGCAAGATCAGGTGGCCGAGCTGGGTGCCACCGGATACTCAGGGTTGGGCCTGCGCGTCGAGAAGAGCCTGCAGGTTGCAGAGGATCACGCGCAGCGACTCATGGCGCAGGCTGATCTCGACGCGGAGAAGCTGCGCCGCTCTTCGGAGGACGAGGCTTCTCGCGTACTCGCATCGGCGCAGGAGCGCGCAGACGAACTCTTGCTCGCAGCCGCAGAACAGGCGGAGACCCTCATTGCGGGCGCGCGCACTGACCTGGCCGAGCAGACCGCACACGCCAACTCAGAGCGCGAGCAGCTTCGCGTAGAAGCGGACCGCCACGCTGAACTTACCCGGAGCTCTGCCACCCGAGAGGCTACCGCCGAGCGCGAAACAGCGCACCGTGAGGCGGAAGCAGAACTTGCGGCCGCTCGCGCAGCGGCCGCCGAGCTGCTCGGCACCGCACAGTCGGCAGCCAATGAGTTGCGTGAAGAAACTGAACGCCGTGCCGACTCGTTTACGCGTGAACGCGCCGAGAGCGAGCGCGAGGCTGAGCTTGAGCGCGCACGTCTCACACAGGAGGCGGAGCGTGCCCGCGCCGAGTTTGCGGCGAAGCGTCAGCGGGAAGAGGCCGAGCTCGAGGAGCGTTACACCGAGCGCTCGCGCGAGCTTGAGGCGCGCGCAGACAGCGAACGTCGCGAGCTCACCAGCGAAATGGAAGCGCTGCGCGCGCTCATTGCGCAGGAGCGCACCGATCACGAAGCAGAGATCGCACTTGAGCGGTCGGCGCAGCGCGACCGCCTTAAGACCGAGCTCGCAGCGCACGATGCCCGGATCGCGCAGGAGCTCACTGCACAGTCGGCAGCCCTGATCCGGGAGGCAGACGCGGCGCACGCCGAGGCTGCGACACTTGCACAGCAGGCCGAACGCGAGCGTGAGCGCGCGAATGCACATGCCGCCGAAGAAATTGAACGCCTCGCGTCCGAGCACAGCGCGCGCCTCACGGCCGAGCGTGACCGCCAGCACACCGAGCTCACGGCCGAGCGTAAAACACACGATGAGACCCTGAGCCTCGAGCGCGAAGAGCACGAAGCTACCATCGTGGCTGAACGTACGGCACACGAAGCGGCGATCACCCGCGAGCGCGAGGCACACGAGACTGCTATCGATGAAGAGCTTACGGCCCACCGCAATACGGTGCAGCGCGAGCGTTCTGACCACGATGCACAGCTCGCGACCGAGCTTGCGCAGCACGTCGAAACGATTGCGGCCGAACGCGAGTCGCATGACGCGCTCATGGCAACCGAGCGCGAAGCACACGAGGCGTCGATCGCGCAGGAGCGCACCGATCACGAGGATCGGATTCGCAGCCAGATCGTCGCGCATGAGGCGCGCCTCGGCAATGAGCTCGAATCTCACCATGCCAAGATCGCTTCGGAGCGCGGTGCACACGACGCGCGCATCAGCGCTGAGCGTGAGGCGCACGACTCGACGCTTTCTGCAGAGCGCGAGGCGCACGACTCGACCCTTGTCTCTGAGCGCGAGGCGCACGACAAGATTTTGAGCGCCGAGCGCGCCGAGCAAGAGGCCACTCTCGAGGCGACGGCGAAAGACCAGCAGGCGAAGCTCGCCACCGAGCTCGCTGACCACGTCGCGCAGCTGCTGCGGGAACGCACCGAACACGACTCAGCGATCTCGACTGAGGCTGCAGAGCACACGGCTCACCTTGAAAGCGAGCGCGAGACACAGCAGGTCGAGTTGACGGTGGCGCGCGAAGCTCACGACGCGGCAATCGCGTCAGAGTCAGCGCAGCTTCGTACGACACTCGCCGACGAGCGTTCAACCCATGATGCTCAGCTCGCGCAGGAGCGAGACGCCCAACGTGAGCTGCTGGGCACCGAGCGGGAGACGCACGACTCGAAGCTTGGCGAAGAACTCGCCGCGCACCAGGATCGCCTGATTCGCGAGTCTGAGGCGTTGCGCTCGAACCTCGCCGCAGAAAAGACAGCACAAGAGGACGAACTTGCGGCACTGCGCGCCCAGCAGGAGCGCGCCCTCGCTACCGAACTTGCGGCGCACACAGCTCGCATTGCTGACGAGACTGTCGTGCACGACGAGCGAATCGCCGCACAACTCGACGCGCATACTCGTCGAATTGATGATGAGCGTGAGGCTGCTGCCGCGCATAACCTGGCCGAGCGAGAGGCCGCTGCGGCATCCATCGCCGTAGAGCAAGAATCATCGCAGCTGCAGCTTGACCTCGAGCGCACTAAGCTGGCCGCCGATCTGGCTCGGGAGCGCGAGGATCACGAGCGCGAGATCGCCACATCGCGCGCGCAGCACGACGAGACGCTGCGCATCGAGCGTGAGCAGCAGTCAGACGCACTTGCACGCGAGGTGGCGGCGAAGCGCGCGGCCGTGACAGAAGAGACCGACCTGTTGCGTACCGATACGGTGGCTGAACTCGCGGCGTACCGCGAGGGCGAAGAGCGTGACCTGGCTGCACTGCGTGCGAGCGCAGAGGACGATTCGCGTGCGTTGCGCGAGCAGATTGACGCCGATACCCTCGCATTCTCGACCTCGTCTGCGCAGCAGCGCGATGAGCTCGAGCAAGACCTCGCTGCAAGGCAGCGTGCGGCCCAGGAGGCGTCGAGCCGCGAGATCGCGGCCGCAACCGCTGAGCTGGCTGAGCTGCAAGACCAGCTTGACACCGCTCGCGCTGAGTACGATCGCGTCACCACCGAAGCAGCGCATGACGCTCGCGCTACACGCGCTCAGGCCGAGACTGATGCTGCGGCCATCGTGCTCGAGGCCGAGCGCCGTGCTCAGGTCACGTTCCACGCAGCCGAGGAGCGCGCCACCAAGGTGCTCGCGGCAGCCGAGGATCGCATGACGCAGCTGAAGGTGGAGCGTGGTGCTGTCGCGCGATACTTCGAGAGCCTGGGCGAGGTCATCACTAACGCGCAGAAGATGAGCACGGTTGCGGGCCGTCTGGTTGAGGCGCCCGTCGCTGAAGCTATCGAAGATCAGGAGTCTTGATCCATGAGCATTATTGCTGCGGCCGACGGCTCGGCGCTCGGTAACCCCGGCCCCGCGGGCTGGGCCTGGGTGATCGACGCGAATCAGTGGCGCGCGGGCGGCTGGCCCCGCGCCACCAATAACCAGGGCGAGCTCATGGCGGTGCTAGACCTTCTGCATGCTACGGCTAGTCGAGCGAGCGAACCTCTCATCGTGCTCTGTGACAGCCAATACGTCATCAACTCGGTGACCCAGTGGATGCCCGGGTGGAAGCGTCGCGGCTGGCGCAAGGCCGACGGTAAGCCCGTGCTCAACCGTGAGCTGCTCGAGCAGATCGATGCCGCCATGGTGGGCCGCTCGGTGCTGTTTCAATGGGTCAAGGGGCACGCCGGTCACCCCCTGAATGAGGCCGCCGACGATCGCGCGCGGGCCGCGGCGACAGCGTTTCAGGCCGGTCTCGCTCCGGATCACGGGCCGGGTCTTGCGGGCGCGGCTCCTTCGCTTACGGTGAGCGTTGATGCAGCGGAGGCCCCGCCTACGCTGTTCTAACGGCAGTTCTCTCGACTGTACTAGCGCTTATGCTGCCGACTTCACGTCTGGGGCGGAGCTCTGAATCCTCCTGAGTTGACCGGCTGAAGCGAATTTCACGGCATACGGTATCAAAAGTGTTGAATTCATACGGTCTTTAGCTGCAAACGTGGTCACTAACGCACAGCGTTCTGCACCCACGTGGCCTTGTCGACTGACGTGTATGAGTTCGAGTGAGATGTATGCTTTCGTGGCCGTGAGCCGCCACGATGACATACATCTCACTCGATCTCATACATTGGAGTCGCTCTGGCGTCTGGAATGCCGCCCGCCGGCGCTGCAGGGCGAAATCATAGGGGCGAGCGAGCAGCGATGACTTGGCATACAGCTGCACAGGCGCAGGCGCAGATGCCGAGCTCAGTGGCTTCGTGTGACCGCGCGCATAGTCATACCGAGTGGGTCTAGGTCTGCGCGCTAATGATTGGCCGAGGACGATTGGCCGAGGTGACAACATTTAGGTGGTCACTAATTCGGTCAACTCAGGTACTAGCGCTTGTGCTGCCGACTTCGCGTCTGGGGCGGAGCTCTGAATCCTCCTGTGGACACACTCGTCCCAGGAGGATTCTTTTACCCCGTTCGCGGCCTGCGCTGCTGCCCCGGCACCGACCGCCCCGCCACATGCTCCATCGCCACCGCCCACACCGACCTGGCCGGCCGCCACACCATACCGGGATCCCACCACC
>NZ_JBTJEP020000013.1:0-88790 GCF_054456635.2 Leucobacter faecis | reverse complement strand
TTTACCGCAAGCTAATTCAGCCGGCCCGCTCTGCGGCCCGGCTTCGTTGCGGCGACAAGAGATAACATTACGCAGATTAGCCCCCACGGTCAAGCCAGGCCCGAGCATCGGCGTGTCGCGTTGATACCCGGGCCCAATCCCCTGCGCTTAGTAGGCGGGACGCTTGGCGATCGCGAGTTCGATCAGCTCGGTGATGAGCTCCGTGTAGCCGAGCCCCGATTCCTGCCACAGACGCGGGTACATAGAGATGGGGGTAAACCCGGGCAGCGTATTGATCTCATTCAGCACCGGGCCGTCTTCGGTCAGGAAGAAATCGATCCGGGAAAGACCTGCGCACTGAGCCACCTCAAAGGAACGAACGGCCGCCGCGCGAATCGCCTCGTATTCAGCGTCGGTCACCCGTGCCGGCAGCTCGAGCTCAATGCCCGCAGCGCCCAGGTACTTGGCTTCGAAGTCGTAGAACTCGCGGCCAGTGAACACGATCTCGCCGATCACTGAACTGGTGCGTGGGCGTGCCCCGTCGCGGCCTTCGAGCACCGCGATCTCGACCTCGCGCCCTGTCACACCCGACTCAATAAGCACGGTGCGATCCTCAGCGAAAGCCACTTCTAGCGCCGCCGCGATCTCGCCGGGCTCAGTAACTCGGCTCACACCCACCGAAGAACCTGCCCGCGCAGGCTTGACGAACAACGGGTAACTGAGACCCTCGTCGAGACGCGTAACGACAGACGCGTCGCGTTCGACCTCGTCAAGTGTCACGGTGCGCCAGGGGGCAACAGCAATGCCCGCCGCGGCGAGCACCGTCTTCACCGCGTGCTTGTCCATGCATAGCGCCGAGCCCAGCACCCCACTGCCCACATAGGGCATGTCGACAAGATCGAGCATGCCCTGCACCGTGCCGTCTTCACCGTAGGGCCCGTGAAGCATGGGCAACACAGCGTCAACATGACCGAGCGACTGCAGTGATCCGTCTTCAAAGATCACCGTCATGGCACGGGTGTCGAGCGATGCGGGCCACAGCACACGCGTACCGTTATCGGTCACCTCGGGCAGCGCGCCAGCTTCGAGCGCATACGAAGCGAGGTCTTCCTCTTGCATCAGCACCGTCGCACCGCGCTTCGTCAGCCCCACGAGAACCACATCAAAGAGCGTACGATCAATCGCGCGCAGCACTCCGGCCGCGGTCACACAGCTGATGCCGTGTTCGCTCGATCGGCCGCCAAACAGCAGCACCACACGGCGCTTAGACGCTGCCTGCATCTCAGTCGAATCGCTCACTAGTGCGTTCCCTTCATACGGTTGACGAGCCGCTGCCAGCGACCCGGAGTCTGCTGGCCGAGCTTGAGCTCGGGCTGCGGCACGCTGTCTTCTGTCGCGAGGTGCGGTCCAAGATTCTTTGGCGCCATCGTGCCCTCGAGCACCATGCGCACCTGCTCGACAATGGGCATCACGATGTCGCGCTCGTGCGCGAGCTCGAGCACGGGTGCTACCGAGGTGATGCCCTCGGCCACTTGATTCATCTGCTCGCGGGTCTCCTCCTGCGAGTACCCCTGGCCGATGAGTCGGCCGGCAGTGTTGTTGCGTGACAGCGGTGACTGGCACGTTGCGATGAGGTCGCCGAGGCCGGCGAGACCCGACATCGTTGCTGCGTCGGCGCCCGAAGCGATCGCAAATTCGGTCATCTCGGCGAGCCCGCGGGTGATGATCGCGGCCTTCGTGTTCTCGCCGTAACCCACACCATCGACAATGCCAATCGCGAGCGCAATCAAATTCTTGAGCACGCCGCCCAGCTCTGTGCCCACGACGTCGGTGTTCACATAGGTGCGAAAGTACGGCGCCGATGCTGCGGTCGCAATCTCCTGCGCGACCGAGAGATCAGCGCACGAGGCCACCGCGCCCGTGGGCTGCTCTTTGGCGATCTCGAGAGCAATATTCGGGCCAGATACGACCGCAATTCGATCCGGATCAAGATCGAGCGTGTCACTGATGACCTGAGACATGCGCATGGTGGTCGTCTTCTCGACGCCCTTCACCAGGCTCACCAGCACGCTGCGGCCGTCGAGGAACGGCTCGAGATCGAGGAGGTTTTGCCGCATCGTCTGGCTTGGCACCGCAAGAAACACGAGGCGTGCACCCCGCAGCGCCTCTGCGAGGTCGCTTGTCGCCTTGAGCGATTTGGGCAAGTTGATGCCGGGCAGGTACTGGCTATTGCGCTTGGCTACCTGGATCTCGTTTGCGACCTCAGGGCGTCTCGCCCACATGGTGACATCGCAGCCTGCGTCGCTGAGTACCTTCGCAAAGGTCGTGCCCCAGCTGCCCGATCCGATCACGGCGACCTTGCGACCGCGGTTACGCGCGGCGCGTTTGGCCACCACTGGATTCGGCTTTGTTGTCAAAATCGCCCCGTCTCGCTTTGCTGATGCTTATTTGGGTCCCAGCGTTCGGTGGGAGGTGTTTCGTCACGGAGCCCCGCGAGCAGCGCGGTGATCGCGTTCATCAGCTCGGTCGTTGCCGCGTTGACGGTCTTCTGGTCGATGGTGCCCGCGAGGTATTTGCTCAGATCCAGCGGCTCGCCGACTGCGACATGAATGGTTTTGCGCGGAAACGGGTGAATCTTCTTGCCGTATCGCGGCATCAGATTCTGTGTACCCCAGTGGGCGACGGGGATCAGCGGGATGCCCGACTCGAGTGCGAGCCGCACCGCACCGCTCTTGCCGCGCATGGGCCACAGGTCTGGGTCGCGCGTGAGTGTGCCCTCGGGGTACACAATGACGCCCGAGTCGTTCTTGATCAGCGCACCTGCCCCGCCCATCGCACCGCCGCGACCGGATGCGCGCGCGGCGCCCTCGCGTTCAACGGGCACCTGTCCCGAGGCGCGCAGCAACCAGCCAAATACGGGTACCTTGAACAGGCTGGCCTTGGCCATGAAGCGGGGAAGACGGCCCAGATGCCAGACCGCGGCACCCATCGCGACGGGGTCGATCTCGCTGTAGTGGTTGGGCGCCAAAATGAAAGGGCCCGTCTGCGGCAGCTTCGACTGCGGCGTAAACCGGTACCGCACCATGAGCGACCACGCGGGCAGCGTGACACCCGCGAGTACCCAGAAGACTGATGGCCTTCGCTTTTCAGCTGAGGGCCGGCTGCGCAGCTTCACCGTTTCAAACATATTTCAATTATCGTGCACGAGCGCGCGCCGGTGCTGCATGCGTTCCCGGCGCGCGCGTCGCAACTAGCCCTCGTAGACGAAATCCGCGCCGAGCAGGCGCAGCTTCTCGATGAAGTTCTCGTAGCCGCGGGAGATGATGCCAAGGTTCGTCACCTTAGTCTGCCCCTCGGCCGTGAGACCCGCGATGAGGTAACTAAACCCACCGCGCAGGTCGGGCACCTGAATCTCTGCCCCCTTCAACGGGGTCGGACCAGAAATCACGGCTGCCTGTTCAAACTCGCGCCGCTTCACGCGACGAGCGCCGTCGTGTAGCCCATCCTTGAACACCTCGATGTTGGCGCCCATCTGGTTGAGCGCATCGGTGAATCCAAAGCGGTTCTCGTAGACCGTCTCGTGAATCGTCGACACGCCCTCCGCCTGGGTCAGGGCAACCACGAGGGGCTGCTGCCAGTCGGTCATGAAGCCGGGGTGCACGTCGGTCTCAATGCGCACGGGCTTCAAATCGCCGCCCGGGTGCCAGAACCGAATACCGTCGTCGTGCACATCGAAGTCGCCGCCGACCTTACGGAAGACGTTGAGGAAGGTCATCATCTCTTCCTGCTGCGCGCCGCCCACAAACACGTCGCCGCGCGTAGCGAGCGCGGCAGAAGCCCAGCTCGCTGCTTCATTGCGGTCAAACAGCGCACGGTGGTCGTACCCGCGCAGCTCCTCGACGCCCTCGATGAAAATCACGCGGTTCGGCTCAACCGTGATGATCGCACCCATTTTCTGCAGAATGCAGATCAGGTCGATGATCTCGGGTTCGATGGCCGCGTTACGCAGCTCGGTCTGCCCCTTGGCGAGCACGCTCGTCAGCAGCACCTGCTCGGTCGCACCGACCGAGGGGTAAGGCAGCTCAATGTTTGCGCCGTGCAGCCCGTCGGGCGCCGTGAGGCTGATGCCGCTCGGCAGCTTCTCGACGACCGCACCAAACTTGCGCAGCGCCTCAAGGTGAAAATCGATGGGGCGATCGCCGATCCGGCAGCCGCCAAGATCGGGGATGAAAGCCTCGCCGAGCCGGTGCAGCAGCGGGCCGCAGAACAGGATCGGAATGCGTGACGAGCCAGCGTGTGCGTCGATGTCGGCGTGGTGTGCCTGCTCGACGTTCGATGGATCGAGGCGCCATTCGCCCCCGTCAGTGCCGCGCGTAATCTGCACTCCGTGCAGCGCGAGCAGGCCCGCCACGACACGAATATCAGACACATTGGGCACGTTACGAAGCACACTCGCGCTCGTACCGAGCAGCGCCGCCACCATTGCCTTGGGGGCGAGGTTCTTCGCTCCTCGCACCTCGATGCGGCCCTTCAGCGGCCGCCCACCGTTGATGAGAATCTCATCAGAGGTGAGACCTACCCGGGCGCCCGCTTTCTGGGCGTCCATCTTTAGGCCTTCGGTTTCGTTGTCAGTCACGCGGCCTCCACCGGGGTTGTCGTCGGCATCCACTTCGGGCGGCGGCTCTCAAATTCTGAGATCGCGCCCTCATTGCGAAGCGTCAGAGAAATGTCGTCGAGCCCCTCTAGCAGGCGCCAGCGAGTGTACTCGTCGACCTGGAACGGCACGGAAAGATCTCCTGCCGTCACCGTGCAGTCTTCAAGACTGACGGTCAGTTTCATACCCGGATCGGCATCGATCGCGGCCCATAGCTTTTCTACGTCGGCCTCGGTGACCTCTGCGGCAAGCAGGCCTTGCTTGCCCGAGTTGCCACGGAAGATGTCTGCAAAGCGCGGCGAGATCACGACCTTGAACCCGTAGTCACGCAGCGCCCACACGGCGTGCTCACGCGACGATCCGGTACCGAAGTCGGGGCCGGCCACGAGAATCTCTGCCCCAGCGAACTGGGGCTGGTTGAGCACAAAGCTCTCGTCCTGGCGCCAGTGATAGAACAAAGCGTCATCAAAACCGGTCTTGGTGACGCGCTTCAAGAACACCGCGGGAATGATCTGGTCGGTGTCGACGTTGGAGCGCTTCAGCGGTACGGCAACGCCGGTCTGAGTCGTGAACTTTTCCATAGCCTTAGGCTCCAATCTTCTCGTCGGTAACTGACTGGGTGGCTGCGGCGTCTGCCTGCAGGTCCCAGGGGCTCGACAGCGTACCCCTGATGGCGGTTGCGGCAGCAACGAGCGGCGACACGAGGTGCGTGCGGCCCCCCTTGCCCTGGCGTCCCTCGAAGTTACGGTTCGAGGTCGACGCGCAGCGCTCCCCCGGCTCGAGCTGGTCGGGGTTCATGCCAAGGCACATTGAGCAGCCAGCGAACCGCCACTCGCCACCAAACTCCTCGACGATCTTGTCGATCCCCTCGGCCTCGGCTTCAAGTCGCACGCGGGCGGAGCCGGGCACCACCATGAGGCGTACGCCCTCTGCCTTCTTCTTGCCCTTGATGATCTCAGCGAACTCGCGCAGGTCATCGAGACGGCTGTTGGTGCACGAGCCCATAAACACGGCGTCGACGGGAATCTGCTTCATCGGCGTACCCGCGACGAGGTCCATGTACTCGAGCGCCCGCTCTGCCGCGGCGCGCTCGTTCGGGTCGGCAATCTGCGCCGGATCCGGCACATTCTCGCTCAGCAGCACGCCCTGGCCCGGGTTCGTGCCCCAGGTGACAAACGGCTCGAGCTCGCTCGCGTCGATAAAGATCTCTTTATCGAACACGGCACCTTCGTCGGTGGGCAGTGTCTTCCAGTATTCGACCGCCGCGTCCCAGTCAGCGCCCTTGGGGGCGTGGTCGCGGCCCTTCACGTACTCGAACGTGGTCTCGTCTGGCGCGACCATACCTGCGCGCGCGCCCGCTTCGATCGACATGTTGCACATCGTCATGCGGCCATCCATCGACAGCGCGCGAATGGCCGAGCCGCGGTACTCGAGCACGTAGCCCTGGCCGCCACCGGTGCCAATCTTTGCGATCACGGCGAGAATAATGTCTTTCGCCGTGACGCCAGGGCGTAGCTCGCCCTCGACGTTAATCGCCATCGTCTTGAACGGCTTGAGCGGCAGAGTCTGGGTCGCCATGACGTGCTCGACCTCGCTCGTGCCGATACCGAACGCGAGTGCGCCAAACGCGCCGTGAGTCGAGGTGTGGCTATCGCCGCACACGACCGTGATGCCGGGCATAGAAAGTCCCAGCTGCGGACCCACCACGTGCACGATGCCCTGCTCTTTGTCACCGAGCGGGTGCGCGCGCACACCAAACTCCTTGACGTTGTTGCGCAGGGTCTCAATCTGCAGCCGGCTCGTCGGGTCTTCGATCTGCTTTGTGATGTTGAGGGTCGGAGTGTTGTGATCCTCGGTTGCGATCATCAGGTCGACGCGCCTCAGCGGGCGATCTGCCACCCGCAGGCCGTCGAAAGCCTGCGGGCTCGTAACCTCGTGAATCAGGTGCAGATCAATGTAGATCAGATCGGGCTGACCGCCTTCACCCTTCACGACGACGTGGTCATCCCACAGCTTCTCAGCGAGGGTGCGGGGGGCAGTCGTTGCCCCCATGGTCTGAACGTTTTGCTCACTCATGCGTGTCTAATCTTTCGGTTGGTGCGTTTCTTCTAACGCTGCGCTGCGCGAAATTATTTCGGCCCCGTTGCGCGGTGATATCGGCCATGAGAGAACTCCGCGACGGGTGACCGAATGGGTTAGGCCCCGTCGCGGCAGTGAAGAAGCACGAGCCACGATCGCATGGTTAGGAGTCTAGCACCGGGTGCATTCGGAGACGGTCAGGCTAGCCTTCGTCTGTCGCTTGCGTGTCGCTGCGCTTATCGCCTTGCGTTTCTGCGGCACCGAAATGCAGCCGCTCGCCACGAGCCTTCGCATCACGGCTCGCCTTCACAACACTCGCAATCGTCGCGATGCCCATTGCCCCCAGAATCACGCCCAGCGACATCCAGGTACTAATGTCGGGCACCCACAAGACGGGCTCGCCGCCATTAATAAACGGCACGTCATTCTCGTGCAGCGCATGGAACACGAGCTTCACGCCAATAAACGCCAAGATAAAGGCGATGCCGTACTTGAGGTATACGAGCCGCTCGAGCAGGCCACCGAGCAAGAAGTAGAGCTGGCGCAGCCCCATCAACGCAAACACGTTTGCGGTGAACACAATGAACGGGCTCTGCGTAATACCGAAGATCGCGGGAATCGAGTCAAGCGCAAACAGCAGGTCGGTGGTGCCAAGCGACACGAGCACGAGAAAGAAGGGGGTCCACATGCGCTTGCCATCGACGGTGGTGCGCAGCTTGCCCCCGTCGTACTCGTCGGTGATGGGCATGACCTTCTTGGCCTGACGAACCACCCAGCTATCGCCACCGTGGTCATCGCCACCGGGCTTGACCTGCTGCCAGGCCGTCCAAATCAGCCACGCGCCGAAGATAAAGAAGACCCAGATGAAGCGTTCGATCAGTGCGGCGCCAGCCAAGATAAACAGGCCCCTAAACACCAGCGCAAGCACAATACCGATCATCAGGGCACGCTGCTGGTAGGCGCTCGGCACTTTGAATGCCGCAAGAATCAGCACAAAAACGAACAGGTTGTCGATCGACAGGCTGTACTCGGTAAGCCAACCAGCGAGAAACTCTGAGCCGTGTTGTACGTCTCCAATGATAAACATCGCACCCGCGAACACGAGGGCCAGCAGCACGTAGAACCCGACCCACAGGCTGGCCTCGCGCATAGAGGGAACGTGCGGACGGCGCACAATGAGCAGCAGGTCGACGAGCAAGATGCCCACGAGCACGATCATTGAACCGATCTCGAACCAGAGCGGTAGAACTGAAGTCACTTGGAGTGTTACTTTCTCTCGGTGTGGGTACGCCACATGCCGAAAGTCTCTCCCCCGGCCAGGTCGCGGCTCGATCGCGGGCCTCGTGGCCCACGCAAGATCCGGATCAGGCCGTGCCCACACCGGCAGTGCGATCGGCGCGCTGCGTATTGACGACGTGAGCAAAGACGGGATACTCCCCTTCGCGTCGCCCAGTATACGCCGCGGGGCTAGTGAGCCGCAGTGTTTTAAGAATTTTTTGGCGTGGCGCGCGATATGCTGTGACGCATCTTTTCACCACGATTCCATGGGAGACCACGTGAACCGCAATCAGCAGGCGTCAATTGAACGCAGCGCCCAGCGCGGGCCCGGGCCCGCCTCGCGTACCCTCGCCGGCTTCATTTTTGCCAGCCGATGGCTTCAAGCACCGCTCTACCTTGGCTTGATCATCGCGCAGGCAATCTATGTCGTGCTGTTCTTTGTTGAGCTCTGGCATCTGCTCGAGAACGTGGTCCTCTCAGGCAAGATCTCTGAGACGGAAGTCATGCTCAGCGTGCTCGCGCTCATTGACATCGTGATGATCGCAAACCTGCTCATCATGGTGATCATTGGCGGCTACGAGACCTTCGTCTCGAAGATTCGGGTCAGTGGGCACCATGACGAACCCGACTGGTTGTCACACGTCAACGCGAACCTGCTCAAGGTCAAGCTCGCAATTTCGATCATCTCAATCTCGTCGATTCACCTGCTCAAGACGTTTATTGAGGTGGGACGCATGGACGACGGCGTAGTGCTCGCGGCCGACGGTCGCGTGCTCTACTCGTCGACCGGCGTCTTCTGGGAGGTCATGATTCACCTCGCATTTATCGTTTCGGCGCTTGCACTCGCGTGGATCGACAAGATGAGCCACCACGGTGACGGGGGCCACAGTGACCAGGTCACGGCCGCTGCCGTCGAATCCGAGCTGATGGGGCAACCGACCACGACCGTTGCGGAGTCGCCTAAGCCCGGCGAAGCAGTCGACGGTTTCGTGACGGTAAGGCTCCCGGCAGGTGCGAAACTCCCCGAGGGCGCCGAAATCGTGTCTGAGACCAAGAACCGCTAAGCTGGTTCTCGGCCGATGAAAATCGGCCGCACGCGCGAGTGGCGGAATTGGCAGACGCGCTGGATTTAGGTTCCAGTGTCTTCGGACGTGTGGGTTCAAGTCCCATCTCGCGTACACGTTGAAAATAAAGGGCAGTAGCTTCACATAAGCTACTGCCCTTTCGCGTTGCGAAAGCAAAATATGCGCGTCTAGTTCCGCTTATGAATGTGTCTAAAACGGAACTAGGCGCGCATATTTTGTATCACGTGCGCTCACACTTGGGGGGATGGCGAGCACTCGCTCAGCCTACGTCAGCTCAGGTGCTCATGTGTCAGGTCTGGTACCAAACCTTCACCCGGTAGGCTCCCGCTCGCCTGACACGACTGACACGTCTGCGGCTGGGGCTTGGGCTTGGGCTTGGGATTGGGCTTGGGCGCGATCTTGATCCGGGATTGCAATTGAACGAATACGGTCGGTGAGATACGACAGCACTGTGGCGGTCGTGACGCCGATCACCAGCACTCCACCTACCATGAGACCGATCGCGATGACGCGACCGAGCAGCGTGACAGGCGCGTAGTCGCCGTAGCCTACGGTCGAGATCGTGACGAACCCCCACCACACGGCATCTTCGAAGTTCACGATCGTCGCGCCCGGTGCACCTTTCTCAACCGCCCACACGAAGTACGAGTTCACGTACACGTAGATGAATGCGAAGAGCACGGTAATGAGCCCGTATCTGACACGCATGCGTGTGGCGTTCGCGCCCGCAAACACCGGCATGCGCCAGATCGTGACCAGAATCAAGAAGGGCCGAAACGCAGGCAGCACGATGCTCAGAAGGTCGAGCCCGCGGGTCGCAAAGAACTGACGCACGTGGCCGCGCGCGAGGTACATACGAATGAAATAGTCGGCCACAAACCACACCCACAGCACGACGACCGTGGCGGCCCCTAACTCCCGCAAACGCGGTTCAGGGTGCGGGTCGACCCAACTCATCGTGAAGCACGCGAAGAAGACGAGCGATCCCGCAAACAGCGGCCACGCGGTGCGCCGCTCCCAGCGCTGCACGCGCGCGAGACCGCCAGGCCGGGTAACAGCTGTGTCAGGCATGGGTCAACTCTATTGGTTCTACACAAACGCACCCGAGGGGCGCGCGATCTGCGCCACCCCGCGCAACAGCGCTGCCGACACCACGCCGCTCGAAGCAGGCGAGGTGGAGAGTGGCTTGTTCGTGATCGAGAAGTCGTACTCCCCCGCGGCGCCCGTGGCCGTGATGCGGTGGCTCGTGAGCTCTGCGGTCGGGTCTGCGACCAGCCGCACCCGCACCGTGTCCCACAGCCCAGTTGCCGCGGCCAACGCTACGCCCACGTTGAGCGACGCCGGAAACCGCGCGATCGCGTCTCGCACGCTGCCCTCAAACAGCGTGAAGGCCCCCTCCGCGTCACGCAGCCGCTCCGCCTCCGCCACGGTCATCCACGGCTGCACGAGCGTGCGGGCACGCTTCGTTGAGGTGAGCGTGACGGCCTCAAGCCCGCCGTCGCGAGCGGCGGCCCCCAAGAGGTCGAGCCCGCCAATCGCGCCGGCCGTGAGATAGCAGCGGCCCGGGCCTTTCTCGATGAGCCGGGCCCGCAGATCCGGATCAGCGAGCGCCCCCAGCGACGCGGGCAATAACGCGACACCGGCCGCAATGATCTGCGGCCCCGCCACGCGCAGCGCCTCGCCGGTCGCGCACTCGACGATCAGGTCGCTCTCTGCGAGCGCCTCTGTGAGATGCAGGGGCCGGATCCCGGCAGCCTCGGCGCTCGCGGGCGTGCGCACGATCGCCCCCACGAGCGTCACGCCGGGGATCTCGGCGCGCGCGATGGCCCCTGCCACGCGCGCGCCGATCGCCCCGTAACCCAACACCGAGACGCGAAGATCCTGAGCTGTCATACCCCCAGCCTAGGCTGCTTCGTGAGTCGTCTCGTTCGTCGAGCTCCCCGTACGTTAGGCGACGTCTTCGTCCACCCAGTCCATCGACTTGGTGACCGCCTTGCGCCACAGCCGCAGCTCGCGGTCACGGTCCTCTGCCACCATCGCGGGTTCCCAGCGGCGCTCCTCTTGCCAGTTCGCGCGCAGGTCGTCGAGACCGCTCCAGAAGCCGACCGCAAGACCTGCGGCATAAGCGGCGCCGAGTGCCGTCGTCTCGGCCACGACCGGGCGCACCACGGGCACACCCAGCACGTCTGCCTGAAACTGCATCAGCGCGTCATTTGCGACCATGCCGCCATCGACCTTGAGCTCGGTGAGTTCGACGCCCGCGTCGGCGTTGACCGCGTCGAGCACGTCGCGGGTCTGAAACGCGACCGCTTCGAGCGCGGCGCGCGCGATATGGCCCTTGTTGACGTAGCGGGTGAGCCCAACGATCGCGCCGCGGGCGTCGGGTCGCCAGTACGGCGCGAAGAGCCCCGAGAACGCGGGCACGAAGTACACGCCGCCGTTGTTCTCGACCGAGCTTGCGAGCTGCTCAACCTCGGGCGCACTGTCGATAATGCCGAGCTGGTCGCGCAACCACTGAATCAGCGACCCGGTGACGGCGATCGAACCCTCGAGTGCGTAGTGCGTGGGACCGTCGCCGAGCTTGAACCCGACGGTCGTGAGCAGCCCGTTCTTTGAGTGCACAATCTCTTCACCGGTGTTGAAGATCAAGAAGCAGCCGGTGCCGTAAGTGTTCTTGCTCTCGCCCGAACGAAACGCGGCCTGCCCGAACGTGGCCGCCTGCTGGTCACCGAGAATGCCCGCGATGGGTGTCTCGCGCAAGAGCGACGTGTCTTCGGCGTGACCATACACCTCAGACGATGATTTGATCTCGGGCAGCATCGAACGCGGCACACCAAACGCCTCGAGAATATCGTCGCGCCACGTAAGCGTGGCGAGGTCCATGAACAGGGTGCGCGATGCGTTCGTCACGTCGGTGACGTGCACGCCGCCGTCGACACCGCCCGTGAGGTTCCACACTACCCAGCTGTCGGTGGTGCCAAACATGAGGTGGCCCGCATCGGCCGCCTCGCGGGCGCCCTCAACGTTTTCAAGAATCCACGCCACCTTGGTGCCCGAGAAGTACGTGGCGAGTGGCAACCCCACGATCTCCTTGAATCGTTCGACGCCACCGTCTGCCGCCAGGCGGTCGACGATCGCCTGGGTACGTGTGTCTTGCCACACGATCGCGTTGTACACCGGCTTGCCCGTGCGACGGTCCCACACCACAGCGGTCTCGCGCTGGTTGGTGATGCCGATCGCCTCGATGTCGTGTCGGGTGATGCCTGCGCGGCCGAGCGCGACGCCAATCACTTCTTGCACGTTCTGCCAGATCTCGACTGCGTCGTGTTCGACCCAGCCGGGCTGCGGCATGATCTGCTCGTGTTCTTTTTGCCCCACGGCAATCACGTTGCCGCTGCGGTCGAAGATCATCGCGCGCGACGATGTGGTGCCCTGATCAATTGAAATAACGTATTCAGCCACGATGCTGCTCCTTCTATGGGTGTCTAGGAAATCTACGGAATATGTTGTCGCGTGTCAGCTGCTGCAGCGACTAGATGGCCGCGGCGAAGCCCAGCAGCAAGGGGGCTGCGAATGCCGCGAGCGCGCCACCCACGAGTGGACCGAAGACCGGAACCCACGCGTACGACCAGTCACTGCCACCCTTACCCTTGATCGGCAGGATCGCGTGCGCGATACGGGGGCCAAGGTCACGCGCCGGGTTGATGGCGTACCCGGTCGGGCCGCCGAGCGACATACCGATCGCAACGACCAAGAACGCCACAGGAAGCGCCGTGATCGGGCCCAGGCCGCCCGGCACGCCCACCTGAATATCACCGAAGTCTGCGAAGGCAAACACAATGAACACGAGGGTGAACGTGCCGATCACCTCGGTCACGAAGTTCCACCCGTACGAGCGAATCGCGGGCCCCGTCGCAAACACGCCGAGCTTGGCGGCGGGCTCTGCGTCGGCATTGAAGTGGTCGCGGTACGTGGCCCAACACAGGATCGCACCGAGGACGGCGCCGATGAGCTCTGCGGCGACGGCCACCCAGAACATCGTCATCGTAATCTTGCCCGCAATCAACATGCCGATCGCGACGGCAGGGTTGAGCAGGCCACCCGAGTAGGCCGAGCCAAGCACGCCGACAAACACGGCAAAGCCCCAGCCCCAGTTCACCATCGCGAACCCGCCGGCGTTACCCTTGGTCTTGGCGAGCGCCACGTTGGCTACAACGCCGCAGCCAAACAGCACGAGCAGCGCTGTGCCCACGAGTTCGGACGTGAAATACAGCCCGAGGTTAATGTCTGTCATGTCTTCATTGACCTTTCGGTGAAATGGGCGCACGGGTGCCTCGCCACACGCTGTCGTGGGCACCCGCGCTAGGAGTTATCCGAGCGGGGCGATCCCACTCGTTCCAAGCGTGACGCGATGCGCGTCACGCAAGATCTGTGTCGCACGTGCAACCTCGCTCGCTCGCGTAGCTTCACTCCAGCCGAGGGTGTCGGCCAAAACCTCGGCGAGCTCCTCGAGCAGTTCGCTCGTGAGGTGCCCACAGAATGCGAGCGAGGTGCGGCGCTTCAGCAGATCGTCGAGGTGCACGATGTGTTCGGTGCGCGCGAGATACGCGAGCTCTTCGACAAAGTAACCGCGAGCGTGCGCGAGTTCGGTGGGCTGCTCGGGCAGCTCGGCGATGAGCGCGGCCGCTCGCGTGCCATAGCGCGCAAGCAGCGAAGCAACGATTGCTTGGTCGAGACCGTCACCGTGCGCGGTGACCCACAACCGTTCAGCACCCTCGGTGGTCGGAAACTCTTTGCCCCCGCCAATCGAAAGATTCGTGGTTTCGACCGTGCGCTTGCCACCGATCCGGGTCATGACCTCGGTGGCGAGGTGCTCAGCGAGCGCGCGGAACGTGGTCCACTTGCCGCCCACGAGGCTCAGCGTGGGCGTCTGGCCCATGCGGCCTTCAACAATGCGGTAGTCACGCGAGACGAAGCCGGGGGCGGTGTCGTCGTGCTTGGGCAGCGGGCGAATACCCGAGAAGGAGTACACGATGTCGGAGCGCTTGATCTCGATCTTGGGGAACACGTGGCCCACCAGATCGAAGAAGTACTCGACCTCTTCGTCGGTGCAGACACTGTCCTCGCGCGGGTCAGCGTTGATGTCGGTGGTGCCGACGAGCACCCGATCCTTGAGCGGGTAGATCAAGACGATGCGGCCGTCGGAGTGCTCGAAGAAGATTTCACGGCCGCGGGTGGCGGCGAACAGCTCGGGGTGGTCGAGCACAATGTGCGACCCCTTGGTGCCGCCCATAAACTGCGTCTCTTGCCCGAGCGCCTCGTTGGTCAGGTCGGTCCAGGGGCCGCTCGTGTTGACGACGAGATCAGCGGCGAAGTCGAACTCTGCGCCCGTTACTTCGTCGCGCAGGCGCACCCCGGCATCAGAGTGGCCCACGGCCGAGACATAGTTTGCAGCGCGTGCGTGGCTGCCCGTCTCGATGCCGTCCCACAGCACGTCGAGCGCGAGCCGCTCGGGATCGTGCATCGACGCGTCGTAGTAGGTCGCCGTGTACTTGAGGCCCGGGTTCATGTCGGGCAGCTCTTGGAGCGCACGTTTCTTACCGAGAAAGCGGTGCTTCGGCACCTGCCCGCCGCCGCGAGAGAAGGTGTCGTACATCATGAGGCCGACCTTGATCAGAAACGCTCCGCGCTCGTTCGGCTTGCCGCGACCGTGGGTCACGAGCAGCCGGAACGGGGCTGAAAGGATACCCGAGAAGGTCTTGTAGATCGGAATCGTCGTCTCGAGTGGCTTGACATAGTGCGGTGCGATGCGCAGCAGTCGGTTGCGCTCGGTTACGGACTCTTTGACGAGCCGAAACTCACCGTTCTCGAGGTAGCGAATGCCCCCGTGCACCATGTGACTCGAGGCCGAAGACGCCCCCGAGACATAGTCCCCCCGCTCTACAAGAGCAACGTCGACGCCCTGGAGCGCAAGGTCGCGGAACGTGGCGATGCCGTTGATACCCGCACCGATCACCAGCACGCGCGCGTTGGGTCGGCCGGTGAGCGACGCAATACGGGCGGTGGTTGCCTCTGAAAAATCTGATTGATCCTGCACGCCCCCAGCATGGGCCGCTATGGTCATGAGTGCAACTATTCTGCACAAACGTGCAAAAACCATCACCCGTGTCGCAAAGGAGTTTCGTGACTGCTAGGGAACGCGTACCCCGCGCCGAGATTGCGCTGCGTGCCGCACGGCTGTACTACCAGCAGAATCTCACCATGGAAGCGATTGCTTCAGAGCTGCGGGTGTCGAGGTCTTCAGTTTCACGTCTGCTCACGTTTGCGCGAGAAAGTGGTCTCGTTGAGATCACCATTCACTCCCCCGAGGCAGCCCAGAACGAGCTCGAAGCGTGGTTCTCAAACACCCTCGGGGTGACCGCGCACGTCGTGCGGGCCCCCGCGCGCGCCACCGAACTCGAGGTGCTTGATCGCACCGCACACACGGCGGCGGGTGTACTCACCCAGGCTGTGAGCTCTCAACTCACGATGGGTGTCGCCTGGGGATCCACGCTTTCGACCGTCGCCAGCAGGCTGCCCTCAAAGCCCACGCACGCCTCGCATGTGGTGCAGATGAATGGCGCGGTCAACCTGCAGACAACCGGTATCTCATACGCGGGCGACCTGCTGGGGCGGTTCGCGACCGCGTTCGACATGACCGTGCACGAGTTTCCCGTGCCCGCCCTGTTTGATGACCCGCTGACCAAGCAGGCGATGTGGCGCGAGCGTAGCGTGCGCGCGGTGCGCGAGCAGCAGGCGCGGGCCGGGTTGTTTGTGTTTGGGCTCGGTTCACCGCAAGCAGAGCTCCCCTCACACGTCTATTCAGGCGGGTACCTCGACCGCGAAGACCGCGCCGCCATCAAACGCTACGGTGTCGTGGGCGACTGCGCCACGGTGTTCTATCGCGCCGACGGCAGCGATGACGGGATTGATCTGAACGAGCGCTCGAGCGGCCCGTCGCTCGATGCTATTCGTGAGATTCCGCACCGGCTGTGCATTGTCACGAGCACCTCCAAACGCGATAGCCTGCGCGGCGCACTCGCGGCAGGACTCATCACCGAACTGGTCGTCGATGAGGCCCTAGCCCGGGCCGTGTATACCTGGCACACCGGCAACAAGGGGCGGTAGGGCGCCGCACACTGCAATTCATGATTACAGTGAGACTTAGTGAGCCCCTGTAATCAAACCGGTAGGCCCCAAGCCATTTGGTGCACCGCGCGCCATGCTGGTAGCGTTCGACTCAGGGCGGCTTTACTGTGCCCACAAGATTTCTATTTAGGCGAGGTGAGACAGTGCCCAGCGACAGTTGCAGTTTCAAGCCGGGCTCCCCTCGCATTCTGCGCTTGTAGCATGCCCAGGGCCCGGCACCCACGAATACCCTCACACGGGAAGTTCCGTGTGAACCATTCGCCTGGCCGTTAGGCCGGCCCACCGAAAGTGGTGCCTCATGACACACATTCAGCCCACCCCCATCGACACCACGATTTCGCTCGTCGAGCGACATCTAGGCGCCCGCGATCTGCCGGCCCTCACCGAGCAGCTCGGCCTGCTGCCGGTGCCAGATGTTGTACTCGCGTTTGAGCGCGTTTCGTCGAAGGAGCGCGCGGTGCTCTACCGCCTGCTCACCAAAGATCGCGCGCTCGAAGTGTTCGAGCTACTCGACCCCACGCTGCAAAGCGACCTGTTGCACGGACTGCAGGACTCAGAGGTGACGCGCCTCTTCGCAGAGCTCGACCCCGACGACCGCGCTTGGCTCGTCGACGAGGTGCCCGCCGCGCTCGCGACGAGGCTCTTGCGGGGCCTCCCCGAGAAGGAGCGCGTCAACACCGCTGCCCTCCTCGGTTACCCCCAGGGCAGCACGGGTCGGCGCATGACCCCCGAGTATGTATCGACGCGCGCAAGCTACACCGTGGCACAGAGCCTCGACCGCGTACACGCCGGCCTGCACGAGGCCGAGACGGTCTACACAATCCCCGTGCTCGATGACTCTCGTCACCTCGTGGGCATCGTCAGCCTCCGCGATCTCATGGCCGCTGACCCCGAGGCGACTATCGCATCGATTATGCAGGAGCCGCACTCGGCCGAGGCCGTTGAAGAAGCAGAGGTTGCGGCCCGCCGCATCACCGACCTCATGCTGCTCGCGATGCCCGTCGTCGACAGCGAGTCCAGGCTCGTCGGCATGTTCACAATTGACGATGCCGTGCGCATCCTCGAGCACGAAGAGAGCGAAGACGCCGCTCGCCAGGGTGGCACCGAACCGCTGCGCCGGCCCTACCTGTCGACGCCCGTGTTTACGCTCGTAAAGTCGCGCGTCGTGTGGCTGCTCGTGCTCGCGGTCGGTGCAACGCTCACGGTGCAGGTGCTCGAGGTGTTTGAGGCGACCCTCGAACAGGTCACGGTGCTCGCGTTGTTTGTGCCGCTGCTCATTGGCACGGGCGGCAACACCGGTAATCAGGCCGCCACGACCGTCACGCGCGCCCTCGCGCTCGGCGATGTACGCCCGAAGGACCTCGTGCGTGTGCTCACGCGCGAGCTGCGCACGGGCGCATCACTCGGGCTGCTGCTCGGCAGCCTCGGTTTCGCCATCGCGGGACTCGTGTACTCCCCCGAGATCGGCGCGGTGATCGGCCTCACCCTGCTCGCGGTGTGCACGGTCGCCGCGGCCGTCGGCGGCGGCATGCCGCTGCTTGCTCGCGCGGTAAAGGTCGACCCCGCCGTGTTCTCGAACCCGTTCATCTCGACGTTTGTTGACGCCACCGGCCTCATCATCTACTTCATGATCGCGCGCGCGATCCTGCAGCTGTGACCCTCGCCGCCTGGGGCGGCCTCGCGCTGGCCTGGGGTGCGGCCGTCGCAATGCCCGGCCCCGATGTACTGCTCGTGCTCCGCCTCGGCGTGCGCGAGCGCCGGGCCGCGGTGCTGTCTGCGCTCGGCATCATGGCTGGCAACGTCGTGTGGATCACGGCATCGGTGCTCGGCATGGGCGCGCTGCTGGCGGCGGCCCCGGCGCTGCTGCCCGCGATCCAGCTCGTAGGCTCCGCCGTGCTGGCCTGGCTCGGTGTGCAAAGCGCGCGCGGCGGCATCGCCCAGCTGCGACAGGCGCGATCCGGATCGTGCGAAGCCGCCCCCGCCCACACCCGCAGGCCGTTTGTGTTGGGGGTCACGACGAACCTCGCGAACCCGAAGGCGCTCGTGTTTTTCACGGCCCTGCTCAGCCAGTTTCTGCCCGCTCAGGCGAGCGTCAGCACGCAGGGGGCGATCATCGGCGCGATGATCGTGTCGGGCGTGGCCTGGTTTGTGGGTATCGCGCTCGCCTCGTCTGGCGCCGGGTTTCGCGCGCGATTTGCCCGCCTCGCCCCGTGGATCGACGTGGTCGCGGGCGCGCTCTTTGTGGTGATCGCGGTCGTGATCGCCGCGCAGGCCACGCTGCTGCTCACATAAGCTACGCGAACGGCCCCGAGTGCAAGCACCCGGGGCCGTTGCGCTGTACGCCCTTCGCGGGCTAGGCGCCCAGGCGCGCGATAATTTCGGGCGCGAGCGCCGTGAACGCGCGCGTGCGGTGCGAGTGCTGATCTTTCTCGGTCGAGGTCAGTTCGGCCGCCGAACGGTTCATGCCCTCGGGTTCAAACACCGGATCATAGCCGAAGCCGTTCTCGCCGGTCGCTTCGCGCAGCAGCGTTCCCTGCCACACCCCCAGCTCGCACACCTCGGTGGCGGGCTGACCCGGCACCGCCGGGTCACCGGGAATCACGAGCGCGGCCGCGCACACAAAGCCCGCCTGCCGGTGCGCGTCGGCCACATCGGTGAGCTGCCACAGCAGCAGGTCAACGTTGGCCTTGTCGTCGCGCGACGGGCCGCTCCAGCGCGCCGAGAAGATGCCGGGCATGCCGCCGAGCACATCGACGGTGATGCCCGAGTCATCGGCGATCGCGGGCAGCCCGGTGTGTGCGGCCGCCGCGCGCGCCTTGATCAGCGCGTTCTCTTCGAAGCTGAGGCCGTTTTCGACGGGCTCGGGCCCGTCGTAGCCTACGAGTTCGATGCCGGGGATCTGCGGGCCGAGAATGCGGCGCAGCTCCTCGAGCTTGTGCGCGTTGTGCGAGGCGAGAACAATCTTCAGGGTCATGCGGCACCTCCGTTGTCGGCCGACAGCACTTCGCGCTGCAGCAGGGTCAGCTCTTCGGCACTCGCGAGCGCCAGGTCAAGCAGCGCATTGAGTTCATCGCGCTTAAACGGCACGCCCTCGGCCGTGCCCTGCACCTCAATGAAGTCGCCCGAGCCTGTCACAACCACGTTCATGTCGGTCTCGGCCGCCGAATCCTCGGTGTACGCGAGATCGCTCATCGCAGTGTCGCCCACGATACCCACCGACACGGCAGCCACCGAGTCCTTGAGCGGCTGCGCCTTCTTCGAGATGTGCCCGTTCGCGCGCGCCCACTCGATCGCGTCAGCGAGCGCCACGTAGGCGCCTGTGATCGACGCAGTGCGGGTACCGCCGTCGGCCTGCAGCACGTCGCAGTCGATGACGATCGTGTTCTCGCCGAGCGCCTTCGTGTCGATCACAGCGCGCAGGCTACGCCCAATGAGACGTGAGATCTCGTGGGTGCGGCCACCGATCTTGCCCCGCACCGACTCGCGCTGCATGCGCTCGTTCGTCGACCGCGGCAGCATCGAATACTCTGCGGTCACCCACCCGGTGCCCTCGCCCTTGAGCCAGCGCGGCACTCCCGGAGTGAACGACGCGGTGCACAGCACGCGCGTGTTGCCAAAAGAGATGAGAGCACTGCCCTCAGCCTGCGCGCTCCAGCCGCGTTCGATCGTGACGGGGCGCATCTCGCCGACCAAACGGCCGTCGACGCGGGTGTACTCAGACATGGGTCTCCTTGGGTGGTATTGAAAATACGATACGACGAGCGCGGGGCGACATGCTAGCCCCGCGCTGTGGTCTACGAGAGTGGGCTTTAGCGGGGCACGGTGATGGCCCCCGTGTGCACGAGGTCGACGGCGTCGATCTGGGTGCCGAGCATGCGGCGTGCGAGATCTACAAACCCGGCGGTGTCGGGGCCCGTCGCCTCGTACCTCAGCGCTGGTTCCTGGGTGCTGGGTGGGCGCAGCAGGTTCATCTCGGTGAGCACCTGAAACACCTCGTTCGCGGTCTCGATGTCGCTCGATACGAGCGCCACATCTGGGCCCACGACCTGCCTGAGGGCACCGCGCAAGAACGGGTAGTGCGTGCAACCGAGCACGAGCGTATCGATGCCCTCGGCGATGAGCGGTGCGAGGTATCCCTCGGCCACGCGGTGCACCTCGGGACCGCTCGTCTCACCGGCCTCGACGAGCTCAACGAATCTGGGGCACGCGGCTGCTGTGAGCCGGATCTCGGGCCGCATCGCAAACAGGTCGTCGTACGCGCGTGACTGGATCGTGCCCTGCGTGCCGATCAGCCCAACCCTGCCGTTGCGTGTGATCGAGGCGGCGCTACGCACGGTCGGTCCGATCACTTCGACGACGGGCACGTCGTAGCGCTCGCGCGCATCGCGCAGCACCGCCGCCGAGGCCGTATTGCAGGCGATCACGAGCATTTTGACACCCTGGGCGACTAGGTCGTCAAGGATTTCAAGAGCAAACCTACGCACCTCAGCGATGGGGCGCGGGCCGTAGGGAGTGCGTTCAGTGTCACCGACGTAAATCATTGATTCGCCGGGCAGTTGGTCACGAATCGCGCGAGCGACCGTGAGCCCGCCCACTCCCGAGTCGAAGACTCCAATGGGGGAATCGGCAGATATGGCGTGCTTACTCACTCGACCAGCCTACCGCCCGGGCCTGGCGAGCTGCGCCGCCCGGGCCCCTCACGCCTTGATCCAGGTGTGGCGATGCAGTTCGGTGAGGCCGTGGGCCTTGATGCCGGCGTAGTGCGCGGCAGCACCGTACCCCTTGTTTGACGCCCAGGCATACTCTGGGTGCGCTTCGGCGGCGTCACACATGAGCAAGTCGCGTGCGACCTTGGCTCCCACTGACGCCGCGGCGACGCTGGCACAGAGCCGGTCGGCTCCCACGCGCGTGCGCACGTTAAGCGGGCTCTTCAGCACGGGCGACAGCCAGTCCTGTGACCCGTCGAGGATGATCGCGGCCTGCGTCACGTCGATGCCCTGCTCGTGCAGTGCGAGGAGGGCGCGGCGCGCCGCTTCCCCGAGCATCTGCGTGATCCCGTGCTCATCAATTTCGGCGGCACTCGCGTAGCCGACGGCGCCGACTCCCCAGGTGGCGACGAGCGGGGCGACGACGGCGCGGCGCTTCTCACTCAGCAGCTTCGAGTCGCGCAGCCCCTCAGGAAACGTGTCTGACCCCGCGAGCACGGCGTGCGCGCCGACGGCCACGGGCCCCGCGATCGCTCCACGCCCGACCTCGTCGAGCCCGATCACGAGCGGAGCTCCTGCGGCCCACAGCTCACGTTCGAAATCGAGCGTGGGGTCTTTCTCTGCGTCAGGTTTGAGCGGCCGCATTATTGATCCGGAGCAGACTGCTGAGCCTGGTCAGCTTGCTTGGCTTGCTCAACGCCAGTGAAGGTCCCCTCTGGGGTGCCGAGCCAGGTGAAGTGGTTGAGCGGCCAGTTGATAACGAAGGCGCGGCCCACGATCTCATCTTCGGGCACGAATCCCTTACCGGGCTGGTCCTGGTTGTAGCGCGAGTCCTTGCTCTGGTAGCGGTTATCACCCATCACCCACACCGACCCCTCGGGCACGGTCACGTCGAAGTCGAGCTTTGACGCGGCGGTCTCGCCCGGCGGTATCACGATGTAGGGTTCGTCGAGTGGCACTCCGTTGACGGTCACGCGGCCCTGTGCGTCGCAGCAGGCGACACGGTCGCCGCCCACACCAATGACGCGTTTGACGACGTACTCGTGACTCGTATCAGCGGCAAGCCCCACAGACTGCAGTACTTTCTCGAATCCCCGAGGCGGTTGCGTGCCGCGCGGGTAGAGCCAGCCCCCCGGGTCTTTGAACACGACCACGTCGCCGCGTTTCACATCGATAATGTCGGGCACAAGCTGGTTCACGAGAATGCGGTCGTCGACTTTGAGTGTCTGTTCCATCGACACTGATGGAATATAGAAGCTGCGCACGAGAAACGTCTTAAGCAAAAAAGAAACGAGAAACGCGACCACGAGAATGACGAGCAGGTCACGTATGAAGCCGAGAAACCCACCACCCCGCGCTTTGTTAGCGGGCTGCGCTGCGGTTTCGCTCATGGCGGCTCCTTGAAAATGAGAGAGGGCATGCGACGCTGTCACGGCGCACAGTGGCGGGCCCGCACAGAAAGCGGGCAGACACCTCAGGCTCCCACCTTTTGGGGGTGGGAGCCTGAGAATGACACAGGCGTGTCGTAAACAGCCTGCAGGAAGAGCGTGACTTAGCGGTCGCGCTTCTCCTTGATCTTCGCCTTCTTGCCCGTGAGCTCGCGCAGGTAGTAGAGCTTCGCACGACGAACGTCACCGCGGGTGACGACCTCAATCTTGTCGATTGCGGGCGAGTGCACGGGGAACTTACGCTCCACGCCAATCTGGAAGCTGATCTTACGTACGGTGAAGGTCTCGCGGATGCCCTCGCCGTGGCGCGAGATTACGACGCCCTGGAACACCTGGACACGCGAACGGTTGCCCTCAACGATGTTGACGTGCACCTTGACGGTGTCGCCGGCGCGGAACTCGGGAATGTCGCTCTTGAGCGACGCGGCATCGACGTGGTCGAGCTTCTGCATGATTGTCTCTCTCTGCGCCCGCCGTAAGTCGGGATCGCGGATTTCTAAAAGTACTAAGGTGTTTGGCTCACGGTGTGTGCGGACCCTCACGGCAGTGCCGCACCGTGGCACAAGGATCAATTATGCCACATGCCCGGCCCGCGTACGACACGAGACACGATGTCGGTAGCACCTGGCATGATCATAGGCATGAACGCAGGCATGAACGAGCAGCAAGCCTCCCCCGCTCTCACCGACACGCGCGCCGCTGCGACAGCGCTCCTACGCAGCCTGACGGGCCGTGCAGACGCCGAGTTTCACCCCGGCCAGTTCGAGGCGATCAGCGCACTCGTCGACGACCGTCGCCGCGCGCTCGTCGTGCAGCGCACCGGCTGGGGCAAGTCGGCAGTGTACTTTGTGGCGACGGGGCTCCTGCGGGCTCGCGGGGCGGGGCCGACCCTGCTCGTATCGCCCCTGCTCGCGCTGATGCGCGACCAGGTAGAGGCTGCCGAGCGTGCCGGAGTGCGCGCCGCCGCTATCAACTCGGCCACGGCCGACGAGTGGAGAGATATCTCGGCGAAGCTCGCGGCCGATGAGATTGACGTGCTGTTGGTGTCGCCCGAGAGACTCAACAACCCAGCGTTTCGCGAGGCGCAGCTGCCGGGTCTCCTCGCCCGCATGGGACTGCTGGTGATCGACGAGGCGCACTGTATATCTGATTGGGGCCACGATTTTCGCCCAGACTACCGCCGCATTGCGACGCTGATTAATCAGATTGACCGGTCCATTCCCGTGCTCGCGACGACCGCAACAGCAAATGGCCGGGTGGTCGCCGATGTCGCAGAGCAGCTCGGCAGCGATGTACTCACACTGCGGGGTTCGCTCTCACGCGCCTCGCTGCGGCTCGGGGTGCTAAACCTCCCGTCGGCGCGCGACCGGCTCGCGTGGCTGATCTCGCACCTGGGCTCGCTGCCCGGCAGCGGCATCGTGTACGCCCTCACTGTGTCGGCCGCCGAAGACACGGCGGCGCTGCTGCGCGACGCAGGCATGCAGGTCGCCTCATATACGGGCCGCACCGACCCAGAGGAGCGGGCCAGGCTCGAGCAGGCACTCAAAGCCAACGAGGTGAAGGCGCTCGTCGCCACGAGCGCGCTCGGCATGGGGTTCGACAAACCCGACCTTGGCTTCGTAGTGCATCTCGGAGCCCCTTCCTCGCCCGTCGCCTACTACCAGCAGGTGGGGCGCGCGGGGCGCGCCACCGATCACGCCGACGTGCTGCTCTTGCCAGGCCGCGAAGATATCGAGATCTGGCGCTACTTTGCGACCGCGTCAATGCCGGATCCGGAGAGGGCCGCGGCCGTCATCGCCGCGCTCGGTGACGAGCCGTTGTCGACGCCCGCGCTTGAGGCGCGCGTGAACCTAAAGCGCACCCAGCTCGAGCTGCTACTCAAAGTGCTCGACGTCGACGGCGCGGTGCGCCGCGTAAAGGGCGGATGGGTGGCGACTGGCACCCCCTGGCACTACGACGCCGAGCGCTACGCCCGCATCGCTGCAGCCCGCGTGCAAGAACAAGAGGCGATGCTCGCCTACGAGCGCGGCGAGACCTGCCGCATGGAACTGCTGCAGCGGGAACTCGATGATCCGGCGGCGGCAGCGTGCGGCAGGTGCGACGTGTGCGCAGGGCCCTGGTACCCGACAGACCTGTCGGGCGAGGCGGCATCGCGGGCGGCAAGCCAACTCGATGGCACTGGGGTGCCGATCGAGCCGCGCGGCATGTGGCCGACGGGCGCTGACAAGCGCGGTCTGCCGGTGCGCGGGCGCATCACCCCGTCAGAGAAGGCACTGACCGGCCGCGCGGTGGCGCGCCTCACCGACCTCGGGTGGGGCGGCACGCTGCGCGAACGGTTTGCGGTCGGGGCACCCGATACACCGATCGATGCGCGCCTCATGGAGGGCGTGATCGCGACGCTGCGCGACTGGCCGTGGGCCGAGCGGCCCGTCGGAGTGGTCGCGATGCCGTCCATGACCCGGCCGCAGCTGGTGGCGTCGACGGCCGCCGCGATTGCCGAGCGCGGGCGGCTGCCCTACCTGGGTGAGCTCGAGGCCGACCCGACGCGCCCCGTCGCGGGCCCGGGCGGCAACAGTGCGTTTCGCCTCGCGTCGGTGTGGGGCAGGTTCTCGGTGCCCGAGCAGCTCCAGGCGGTGCTCGCGAACGCTCCCGGCCCAATTCTGCTCGTCGACGACCTCGTCGACAGCCGCTGGAGCATCACGGTAGCTGCACGCGAGCTGCTGCGCGCGGGCGCCCCGGCAGTGCTACCCTTCGCGCTCGCCAGCGTGGGGTAGCCGTGAGGCGGTCTCGAGGAGGGCGTGCGGCGGGTGGGCGGCGGGCGTGTGCCATCGGCGCTTAGCCTGCGACGTCGATCACGTCGCGGTAGAGCAGCCCCGTGTCAGCCATGGCGGTACTATCAGCCGCTCCGGTGCTGCCCGAGGCGCTCGTCTCGCACGAAATCGCTTGCTCCATGCATGCCATCAGGTTGTCGTTCGTCAGGGTGCCCGCCAGTGTGAAGCTGTCGATGAGAAAAGGTAGGCCGTTTGAACCGAGCGGCGAGGGTGAGTTCATCACGTGAAAGTGCAGGTGCGGCATGTCGGTGTTGCCCGAGTTGCCGAGCTGGCCGATCACGTCGCCGCGCTTAAGCTCTTGCCCCACTTTGAGGCCCTGGGGGTTCGCGCCCTGTAAATGCGCGTAAAAGGCGTAGCGCCCGTCACCGATGTCTTGCACGATGTTGTTGCCGCCGTACTGCGAGAGCTCCAGCCCGCCCGGGTGTGCGCCGGGCTGCGCCTCGGGCAGGCTCCACTCCATCGAGACGATTGGCCCGTCTGCGACAGCGACGAGGTCGGCCCCGTAGTAGGCGTAGCTGCTCAGGTCATCGATGGCTCCGTTAAAGATGCGGCCCTGCTCGTCGAGCTGCACGAAGTCAATCGCGAATCGCTCTGGCGCATAGAGCCCACCGTTGATCGGATTGACCGCCGACCGGTGCGGAGTTACTTCGCAGCAGCTATTGCCGTCGAGCCAGCCATCGCCCTGTACCGGTGAACCGATGACAACGGGCTGTTGCTCACTCACGTCGACGGGGGCAACGTGCTGCGTCATCGTGGATTCGATCATCGGTGGCATCGCTTCTGCTGGCGAGAGCGTTACAGCGTGTGTCAGCGCGCGCGGCACCGCATCGGGCGACGCGACTTTCACGTCGAGTGTGATGATCGCTTGCTGCCCGGGTGCGATTGTACGCGTGGGAGCCGCGGCCCCGAGAGGCCGAACCCACGGCGTGAGCGCATCACCCTGTAATGCCAGGAGTTCGTCACCATCACCCACGACCGTGAGCGCATCGACGGTGAGCTGTTGCCCCAGCACGTTCGTGAGCAGCAGCTCGTACGCGAGATGCACCTTACTGTCGGTTGACGGCACAGCCTCAGGCGCAGCGAGCACCTCCCCCACAAGCGGAGTGAATACGTCTTTGTCTGACGCTCCTGCGGGCGACGCCGCAGACGATTGCGCCGACTCATCGACGGGGGCTCCGGTCATACTGGGATCGCCTGCCCCCGCGCAGCCCCCCAGCAGAACAATTGTTAATGCCGCAGACGCGGCAACCGCGATCTTGAACATGGTCCAGCATAACATTCACACACTCGCAGCGTGCAGAAATCTAGTGCTGGCAGCCGGCGCACCAGTAGAGCTTGCGCGCCGCCATCTCCTCAAGAATGATGTTGGCGCCGCACCGCTTACACGGGGTGCCCTCAAGCTTGTACACCCAGTGCCGCTCGTCGCGTTCCACGAGCGCCCGCTCATAGTCGGCGCCGGTGAGTCCGTCGATCGTGATCATCTGCCCGACAGTTATACCAATCTCGAGCAGGTGCACCCAGTCATCCCAGAGCGCCTCGAGCACGGCGCGGTCGAGCGTATTTGCAGGCGTGTGCGGGTTGAGCTCGGCGCGAAACAGCATCTCTGCTCGGTACACATTACCGATGCCCGCGACCACCGACTGGTCCATGAGCACCACACCAATGGCCGTCTTCTTCTTGCCCGCGCGCTCCACGAAGCGGCGCTTTTCAGCGGGAGTGTTGGCGTTTGCCGGGTCGGGCCCGAGCCGCTGAATGACCGCGTCGATTTCGGCGGGAGTCTGCACCTCGCACACCGTAGGCCCGCGCAGGTCTGCGCACACGGTGTCGTTCAAGAGCCGCACGCGCACCTGACCCACGGGTTCGGGCGGGAACGCGAACGATGCCGCGCTCTCACGGTCTTCTTCTGCCATACGCACGCGCGTGCGCCTGGGCGCTCCAATCGAGGTGACCGAGTCTTCGGCATCGGCGTCGAGCGGGGCAATGCCCGATCCGCTCGGCCGCGAATGTTCCCCCGTCTGGCCAAGCTTCGAGTGGCCCGGCGTGTACCCGTGAATCATGATCGACGGGTCGACCTGCACTTCCCCCGCGAAGTCCCAGGCGCCGTAGATGCCCAGGTGTACCCGCAGCCAGTGCCCGCCCTCGAACTCGAGAAACATCTGCTTGCCGACGGCACGCGCGTCGAGCATTTTGCGCCCGCTAATCAGCGCGGCACCCTGGGCAAAGCGCCCCTGTGGGCTCGTCACCTCTGGTGACGAGCCCACGAAGTTTGCCGCGAACTGGCGGGCAATGCGGTGTACGGAATGCCCCTCAGGCACGGAACTCCCTTAGTTTGAGCTGGATCCTGCGACTCGCTGCGCTCCCGCAGGCCCTACCCTGTCATTCTGCCGGAGCTTGCGACTCGCAGAATCCACACGCATGGATCCTGCGACTCCTCCGTCGCGCAGGATGACGTGGGAAGGGCGCAGGATGACGTGGGAAGGGCGCAGGATGACGTGGGAAGGGTGCAGGATGACGAACGGACTCGCTGCGCTACAGCGTGTCGACCTGCTTACCGGCGATCGCACCGGTTGTCTCGTACTCGCCCAGCTGGTTAATACGGCGCACGTGGCGCTCGTCACCGGGGAACGGGGTCGCCACGAACAGGTCGATGAACTTAATCGCGTCTTCGACCGGGTGCTGGCGCGCGCCGATCGAGATCACGTTGGCATTATTGTGCTCGCGTGCGAGCTCAGCGGTCGACTCGTTCCACACGAGGGCGGCACGAATGCCCGCCACCTTGTTGGCCGCGATCTGCTCGCCGTTACCCGAGCCACCGAACACAACGCCCAGCGCTTCGACGCCGTCGCGTTCGTCGCGGGCAACGCCCAGTGCGGCGTTGATGCAAAACGAGGGGTAGTCATCGAGCGCGTCGTACTCGGCGGGGCCGTGATCGATCACCTCGTGTCCCTGATCACGCAGATGCTGCTGCAGCTGCTGACTAAATTCGAGGCCGGCATGGTCGGTCGCAACGTGAATACGCATGAGGCGATCATACCGATTCTTTTACTGCCTATCTGGATTCGGTATGGATCCTGCGATTCGCAAGCTCACGCAGGATGACAGGGGTGAGCTCACGCAGGATGACAGGGGTGAGCTCACGCAGGATGACAGGGGTGAGCTCACGCAGGATGACTGGGGTGACAGGGATGAGCTCACGCAGGATGACACGAGCTGGGCCGGCGCTAGAACTGGGGGCCGGCGCTGCGACCGCGCTTGAGCTCGTAGAACCCGGGCACGCTCGCGGCGGCGTAAATGCCGTCCCACAGCTTCAGGGCGATTTCGCCCGTGGGCGCAGGAGTGACGACGGGCCCAAAGAACGCGACCCCGTCGATCGCGATGATCGGCACTCCCACGTTGGGGCCCGCAATCTCCATCGCGTGGTCTGTGTTTTCACGCAGCTCGGCGTCGATGGCCTCGTCGTCTGCCGCCTGCGCAAGCTCGGCAGGCAGCCCGAGCGCCGCGAGCGCCTCGGCGATGATCGCGTCGTAGTCGTCGCGGCCACCCGGGTGAATGCGGGTGCCAAACTCTGTGTACAGCGCCCCCACCGATTCGGCGCCGTGCGCGCGCCCGGCTGCGACCGCGACACGACCCATGCGCAGCCCCTGGTGGTGCCCTTCTGAGTGGCGGCCACCCTTGTGCCCCTCGTTCAAAATCGCGAGGCTGATCGGGTGCCATGCGACAGGAAACCCGCGCACTTCAGACACCTCGGTCGCCCACCGGCTGGTCATCCAGCACCAGGGGCAGATCGGATCAAACCAAAACTCTACGTTGGGCACATTCTCGGTCATACGCTCACACTATCGCGACGGCGCCCCGGACCGTCGCCACCGCCCGAGCACTCAGGCTCGCGGGACGGGAAACAGCGCCTCGATCTGTGCGTTCTGTTCTGCGGCGGGCACAAACACGCTCCCGGCAGCTGCGTTCTGCCGCACCTGTTCGGGGGTGGTGGCCCCTGAGCTGACCGGCTGAAGCGAATTGCGCAACATACGGTATCAAAAGTGTTGAATTCATGCGGTCTTTAGCGGCAAACGTGGTCACTAACGCACAGTGTTCTGCACCCACGTGGCCTTGTCGGCTGACGTGTATGAGTTCGAGTGAGATGTATGCTTTCGTGGCCGTGAGCCGCCACCACGTTCACCCATACCTACGATTTTGACTTGCACCCAGGCGAATGACGCTTTTGGCCCCGCATTCGTTACACCAAAGATCGATTCCTCTGGCAAAAGAGGACGTGCGGCCAAAAGTGGGTGTTATCAGGACCGATAACACCCACTTTTGGCCGCACGATGTCTTGGCGCCTGTGTGTGACCGCGCTCGGCGCCGCAGCTATTACTGCAGCGATCGCTGCAGTCGCCGCTGCAGCGCTACGCCCGCGGCACGGGAAACAGCGCCTCGATCTGTGCGTTCTGTTCTGCGGCGGGCACAAACACACTCCCGGCAGCTGCGTTCTGCCGCACCTGTTCGGGAGTGGTGGCCCCCGCGATCACGCTCGCGATCGGCTTGTGCGCAAGCAGCCACCCAAGCGTCGCTTCGAGCATGGTCACGCCCCACTCTTCACACAGTGCGCGATACGCCTCAAGCGCATCCCAGTCTGCAAGCTCGGCGACCTGCGGCCGCTGCCGCATAATGCGGGTGTCGGCCGGAAAGTGATCGCGCGTGAACTTGCCGGTGAGTAACCCGTTGGCGAGTGGAAAGAAGGGCAGCAGCCCGAGCCCCAGGCGCGCGGCCTCTGGCGTCACCGACACATCGGTTTCACGGCGCAGCAGACTGAGCTCGTTCTGCGCCGACACAAACGAGGTGACCCCGTTATCGTCAGCCATGCGCGCGGCCTCCTCCATCTGTTCGGCCGTAAAGTTTGAATGCCCGATGTACCGCACCTTGCCCTCCCCCACGAGCTCGTGGAGCGCCCCAAGGGTCTCTGCGATGGGCACATCGGGATCCGGAACATGCATTTGATACAGATCAATGTGATCGGTCTGCAGCCTGCCCAGCGACCCCTCGATCGACGCGCGAATAAATTCGCGCGAACCGCGGCTTCCCCGGTACGAGGCGGGGGTGTCAGAGTCGGGGTGACCGAACTTCGTGGCGAGCACAATTTCGTCGCGGCGCCCCTTGAGCGCGTGGCCCATGAGCTGCTCACTGCGGCCGAAGGCGTAGCCGTAGAGGTCGGCGGTGTCGAAGAACGTCACCCCAGCGTCGAGCGCGGCGTGGATCACGGCGTCGGTGCCGGGCTGATCCTCGGTGCGCGAGCCGGGGCGCCCGAAGTTGTTGCAGCCGAGGCCGACGGGTGAGACGACGAGATCACTGGATCCGAGGGTGCGAGTCATGGTTCTACTGTAGTGAGCCACTCGGCTCATCGATAGGGTTCAGGCATAGTCTTAGACCATCACCTTTCACCCTTCGACAGGAGCAGCTGTGCCAGGAACGAACCTCACCCGTGTTGAAGCGCAGGAGCGCGCCGCCGTCGTTACGACCGAGAGCTACGAGATTGCCCTCGACCTGATGACCGGCCCCGACACGTTCGTCGCCGACACGACGGTGCGGTTCACCGGCACGCCGGGCGCTTCGACGTTCATCGACCTCATCGCGGACTCTGTGCAGCTGATCGATCTGAACGGCACCGAGCTCGACCCGGCGACCGTGTTTGCCGACTCGCGCATCGCACTGCCGGGTCTCGCAGCAGACAACGTGCTGCACATCGTGTCGACGCAGCGCTATATGAACACCGGCGAGGGCCTGCACCGTTTCGTCGACCCCGCCGACGGTGAGGTCTACCTGTACTCGCAGTTTGAGGTGCCCGACTCGCGCCGCATGTACCCGGTGTTTGAGCAGCCCGACCTCAAGGCTTCGTTTCAGTTCACGATCACGGCCCCCGCACGCTGGCAGGTCGTGAGCAACCAGCCCACCCCAGAGCCCTTTGCGGCTGGTGTTCGCCACGGCGAGCAGCTCGCAACGTGGGAGTTTGAGCCCACCCCTGTCATGTCGAGCTACATCACCGCGCTCATCGCGGGCCCCTACCGCGTCGTACGCTCAGAGCTCACGAGCCGCGACGGGCGCACGATTCCGCTTGGCGCGTTCTGCCGCGAATCGCTGGGCGAGTTTCTCGACGCCGACTACATCTTCGAAAAGACCCGCGAAGGCTTCGCGTTCTTCGAGGAACAGTTCGACTACCCGTACCCCTTCGATAAGTACGACCAGCTGTTTGTGCCCGAGTACAACATGGGCGCGATGGAGAACGCGGGCGCCGTCACGTTCACCGAGGCGTACGTGTTTCGCAGCCAGGTCACCGATGCGATGCGTGAGCGCCGCGTCGTCACGATCTTGCACGAGCTCGCGCACATGTGGTTTGGCGATCTCGTAACGATGCGCTGGTGGAACGACCTGTGGCTCAACGAGTCGTTTGCCGAGTACATGTCGACCCTGGGGGTGGCCGAGGCGACCGAGTGGTCTGAATGCTGGACCACGTTTGCCGCGTCTGAAAAGTCGTGGGCGTACCGTCAAGACCAGCTGCCGTCGACTCACCCGATCGTCGCCCCCATTCGCGACCTCGAAGACGTGATGGTGAACTTCGACGGCATCACCTACGCCAAGGGCGCGTCGGTGCTCAAGCAGCTGGTGGCGTGGGTGGGCCGTGAGCCGTTTATGCGCGGCGTGCACGACTACTTTGTGAAGCACCAGTACTCAAACACCGAGCTGCCTGACCTACTGCAGGAGCTTACGGCGCAAAGCGGCCGCGACCTCACCGAGTGGTCGAAACTGTGGCTCGAAACCGCGGGCGTCAACACGCTGCGTGCTTCGTTTACGCAGGGCAGTGACGGCGCGTTTGAGAGCTTTGCCATCGATCAGACCGCTGCAAGTGAGTACCCCACGATTCGCCCGCACCGCGTCGCGATCGGCCTGTACCGCATCTCGGAGGGTGCTCTCACTCGCGCGCACCGCGTTGAGGTCGACATTGACGGCCCGCGTACCGAAATCGCCGAGCTCGTGGGCCTCGCCCAGCCCGATCTGCTGCTGATCAACGACGACGACCTGACATACGCCAAGATTCGACTCGACGAGCGTTCGCTCGAGACAGTCGAGGGCCATCTGGGCACCATGCCAGATTCGCTTGCGCGCGCACTCGTGTGGGGCACGCTGTGGGATGCGACGCGTGACGGCGAGCTGCCCGCCTCGCGGTTCATCGATACCGTGCTCGCGCACATCGCACGCGAAGACGCTTCGACGACGCTGCGCACGCTCTTGAACCAGCTCGTACTCGCTGCGTCAAGCTACGTTGCACCGTCGCGTCGCGCGGCCACCCTCACGCGCGTGGCCGACGCGCTCTGGCAGCTCGCGAGCAACGCAGATGCTGCGTCAGACCGCCAGTTTCAGTTCGTGAAGACGTTCGCTCACCTCGCACATACGCCCGAACAGCTGGGCCACGTCGCGGCCCTGTTCGACGGGTCGGCGACGCTGCCCGGCCTCACCCTCGACACCGACCTCGGGTGGGAGCTGCTGTTTGCGCTCGTTGCGGGTGGGCGCGCGGGCGAGGAAGAGATCGCCGCCCGCCAGGCGGCCGACCTGACCGCAACTGGCAACCAGGCCGCTGCACACGCCCGTGCGGCGCTGCCGACCCTCGCGGGTAAGGAAGCGGCCTGGGCCTCGGTGTTTGACGAGAGCGACAAGCCCAACGCGATTGTGCGCGCGACCGGACTCGGGTTCTCTCGCGCCCACGACCTCGCACTGCTCGAACCGTTCGTAGACCGTTTCTTTGCGGCGCTCGTGCCGGTCTGGGAGTCGCGCAGCCACGCGATCGTCGAAGAGCTCGTCGAGGGCTTCTACCCGTCGGCACTCGCGGGTGCGCCGCTCGCGGCCGCCTCGCGCGCGTGGCTTGACGCCAACGAGGAGGCAGCGCCTGCTCTGCGTCGCCTCGTAGTTGAGCTGCTCGCAGGGGTTGACCGCGCGATCGCTGCTCAGCAGGTTGACGCGGGGGCGTAAATGGATGGGCTAGCCAACGGTGTCACCGAGGCGGCGGGTAACGCGTTCGCCGATTTTTTGGTGACGTTCAAAGTGCCGCTGAGCATTGTGATCATTGTCATCGCAGCGGGCGTCGTGAACTGGCTGTTGCGGATGCTGCTCACGCGCACCGTAAACCAGATCGTGCGCGGCGTGAAGAAAGCGCAAGACGTCGATGTGACGAGCGAGATTCAAACCTCGCCGTACATTAACGCGCGTGCGGTGCAGCGCACGCGCACCCTCGGCACCGTTGGCCGCGCCGTCATCACCTGGACGATCGCTACGATCGCCCTGTTTCTGATTCTCGGCCAGCTACAGGTCAACGTCGGCGCGATTCTCACCTCGGCGGGTATCGTCGCCGCCGGTCTCGCGTTTGGCGCCCAGAACATCGTCAAAGACATCTTGAACGGCGTGTTCATGGTGTTTGAAGACCAGCTGGGGGTGGGCGATGTGGTCACCGTGGGTGAGATCAGTGGCACCGTTGAAGACGTAGGCATTCGCGTGACGCAGGTGCGCGCACTCGACGGCACCCTGTGGTTTGTGCGTAACGGCGAGATCCTCACCCTCGGTAACTCATCGCAGGGCTGGGGACGCGCCGTCATCGATGTGACCGTCGACACCGACAACGATATGAACGAGGTCGAACGGGTAGCGATGCTGTCAGCACACTCCCTGCTCACCGACCCCGAGGTCGCCCGCAAGGTGACGGGTGAGCCTGAGGTGTGGGGTATCGAGAGTGCATTCGGTGACCGCGCCACGCTGCGACTCGCGCTGCGCACACGACCCGAGTCACAGTGGGCCGTGCAGCGCGCACTTCGCGCCGCACTGCTGCGCGAGTTTCACAAGGCCGGCATCAAGCTGGCCGCCGAGCTGCCCAAGTATCCAGGCGCACAGCCCTGACTCGGCGCACCGCCCTGACTCGGCGCACCGCCCTAAGAAGCCCACACAACCACGATTTCAGGAGGCCACCGCTTTGACCGAACTTCCCATCACTCCCGCAACTTCCGACGCTTCAAACGCTGTCGCGCCAGCGCGCACCCTCGGCGCGGGCGAGGCGGGCGGCGCCGTGACCGAGTCGTTCTGGGCGCAGGTCGGCGGCACCGACACCTTTGAGAAGATCACGCGCAAATTCTATGAGGGGGTGCGCCAGGATCCCATCATGGCCCCGATGTACCCCGAGGACGACTGGGAGGGCGCGATCTGGCGGTTGCGCACCTTCCTCGAACAGTACTGGGGCGGCCCCACGACCTACTCAGACAACCGCGGGCACCCCAGGTTGCGCATGCGCCATCAGCCATACCCCATCACTCCGGCCGCGCGCGACCGGTGGCTGCACCACATGTACGCGGCACTCGACGAGGTGGCGCTCCCGCCCATCTATGACGAGCCGTTTCGCGACTACATTGACCGCGCGGCGCACTCGCTCGTGAACCGCTTCGAATAGCCGCCGGCCAATCTTTGGGCGTGTCTGATTTGACCGCTACGGGCAGCATTTATTAAGCATTTCGGCTACGGCGCGTCGCCAGTGGTGCACTGGCGTGCAGCGGTGGCTGCCCGACCGGCCATTTTCGACACTTGTTAGGGTGAAACGGTACGAGCTGTTGGCCGGTGCTCGCCGGTACAGTACTCATCAGTACTCGACGGCGCCGACACTTCTAACGAAGGATCGAAGCTTTTGCCCGTGGCATCCGACCAACCACCCATCGATCTAGACCCAGACGCCGGCCGGGCGGCCGCGGCGCCGCCGCCGCCCCGCTGGCCCGTGCTCATCGGCTCAGCCGCGGTGATCCTCGCCATCGCACTCTGGGCGATCTTCGCGCGAGATCAAGCCGACTCAGTTATTAATGCCCTCGTCGGGTGGACCGCCGAGAATTTCGGCTGGTACTACATTCTTACTGCGGGGCTCGTCGTCTTCTTCGTCGTTGTCGTCGCGTTCTCCCCCGCCGGCCGCACCCGGCTCGGCCCAGACCACGCGAAGCCCCAGTTCAGCATGTTCACGTGGGCATCGATGCTGTTCGCGGCGGGCATTGGTATCGACCTGATGTTCTTCTCGGTGTCAGAGCCCGTGGCACAGTATGTAGCGCCGCCCGAGGGTGACGGCGGCACCATCGCCGCCGCCCGCCAGGCGATCGTGTGGACCTTCTTTCACTACGGCCCCGTCGGCTGGGCGATGTATGCGCTCATGGGCGGCGCCTTCGCCTATTTCGCGTACCGCCGCAACCTGCCGCTCAACATTCGTTCGCTGCTGACCCCCATCTTTGGTAAACGCGTTGACGGCTGGGGCGGTCACACGATCGATATTCTCGCCGTGCTCGGCACCGTCTTTGGCATCGCCACGACGCTCGGCATCGGTGTCGTGCAGCTCAGCTACGGCATGCACGTGCTGTTTGGCACGCCCGACGGCGTCGCCGCGCAGATCGCCCTCATCATCTTGGCGGTCGCGATGGCTACCCTCTCGACCGTATCGGGCGTCGAGAAGGGGATCCGGCGCCTGTCAGAAGCGAACGTGATCTTAGCGATCGCGCTGCTTCTGTGGATCACCATTACGGGTGACTCGCGCCGCATTCTCGAGGGCCTCGTGATGAACGTGGGAGACTTCATGACCGGGTTTACGGGCATGCTGTTTGACACGTTTGCGTGGGAGCGGCCCGACGACTGGATGCAGGGCTGGACCCTGTTCTTCTGGGCGTGGTGGGTCGCCTGGGCGCCGTTTGTGGGCCTGTTTCTGGCGCGCATTTCACGCGGCCGCAGCCTGCGGCAGTTCATCTTCGGCGTGCTCATTATTCCGTTCGCGTTCATCGCGATCTTCATCTCGATCTTTGGTAACTCGGCCCTCGAGATTGTGCTCGGCGGTGATGGCGCGTTCGCCGACACGGCGATGAATCTGCCCGAGCGGGCGTTCTTCGACCTGCTGCAGCAGTACCCCGCCGCCCCCGTCGTGATCGCGGTCGCGCTGCTCACGGGCCTGCTGTTCTACGTCACCTCGGCCGACTCGGGTGCCCTCGTGCTCTCGAACCTCACCTCGAAGGTGGAAGACCCCAAGCAAGACGGCAGCAAGCCGCTGCGCATCTTCTGGTCGGTCGCGACCGGGCTGCTCACGCTCGGCATGCTGCTCGTGGGCGGCGTGCCCACCCTGCAGCAAGCGACACTGATCATCGGGTTGCCCGTATCGCTGCTGCTCTATCTCGTGATGATCTCACTGTTTCGAGCGCTGCGCACCGAGGCCCAGCACCTCGAGGGGTACGAGGCTACGATGCCCGTGCGCTACGCGCCCGCCGAGACCAGCTGGCGCAGGCGGCTGCGCCGCTCGACCACGTTTCCGCACCGGGCGCAGGCCGAGCGCTATATCGACTCGGTCGCAGAGCCCGCCCTCATCGACGTCACCGACGAGCTGCGCAAGTCTGGCGTTGAGGTCGACTTCGAGCGCGCCAACGTCGAGGGCCTCGACGTGCCGTCGCTGCTCGTCACCGCGAAGTTCCCTGAGCAGCAGGACTTCACGTACCAGATCTACCCGGTCGCGCACGAGCTGCCCACCTTCGCCTACCGCAATGTGGGCGGCGCTGAATACTACTTCAGGCTCGAGGTGTTTACTGTCACCGGATCACACGGTTACGACGTTTACGGATTCGACAGCGACCAGATCATCGCAGATGTGCTGGGCCACTACGAGTCACACCTCGAGTACCTGCGCATTTCGGCGGGCGGCAGCGACGCATCCATCGGCGAGAGTGAACTCGTGATCACCGACTGGAGCGACGACTTCGAGCATCCCGAATCAGCTACCTAACCCACTTGATTGTCGCAGCGTTTCGCTGCAGAGCAGGAGAACCCCATGACCGCAACACTCTTCATTGACGGGGCCTGGTGCTCCGCGACCGCGGGCGGCAAGCGCCAGATCCACTGCCCCGCCGACGGCGCGTTCGTCGCCGAGGTTGACGAGGCAGGGCCCGAAGACACGATCGCGGCGATTCGTGCCGCACGCACCTCGTTCGACGCGGGCGTGTGGGCGCAGACCCCGGCATCTGAGCGCGGCGACTTTTTGCTGCGCGTGGCCGCCCTGCTGCGCGAGCGCAAGGAAGAATTTGCGCGCGCAGAGGCCCTCGACACGGGTAAGCGCATCGTCGAAGCCCGCATGGACATGGACGATATTGGTGCCTGCTTCGATTACTTTGGCAAGCTCGCCGCGCAAAACACCGGCCGCATCGTTGACGCGGGCGACCCCAACGTGAACAGCCGCATCGAGGTCGAACCCATCGGAGTCTGCGCGCTCATCACGCCCTGGAACTACCCGCTGCTGCAGGCCGCGTGGAAGATCGCCCCGGCGCTTGCCGCGGGCTGCTCGTTTGTGCTCAAGCCCGCCGAGCTCACCCCGCACACCGCTATTCTCATGATCAAGCTGCTCGATGATCTCGGGCTGCCCGCGGGTGTTGCTAACCTCGTGCTCGGTGCCGGATCAACGGCGGGCGCACCCCTGTCAACGCACCCCGACGTTGACCTCGTATCGTTTACGGGCGGCCTCGAGACCGGCAAGCTGCTCGCAGCGAATGCGGCGGGCAGCGTGAAGAAGATTGCACTCGAGCTCGGCGGCAAAAACCCCAACATTGTGTTCGCCGACGCCGACTTCGATGCGGCCCTCGACAACGCTCTCAACGCCGTCTTCGTGCACTCGGGTCAGGTGTGCTCGGCGGGCACACGGCTGATTGTCGAGGAGAGCATCGCCGAGCGTTTCGTGGACGAGCTCGTGCGCCGGGCTGAGGGGATCCGTTTGGGCGGTCCCTTCGACGACACCGCAGAGACGGGCACCCTGATCTCGGCCGCGCACCGCGACAAGGTGCACGCGTACGTCGAGGCCGGTATCGCCGAGGGCGCACGCCTGCGCACCGGCGGCAAGTTTGGCGAGGGCGACCTTGAGGGCGGCTTCTACTACCCGCCGACCGTGCTCGACCGCGTCGTGCGCGGCATGAGCGTGGTGCGTGACGAAGCATTTGGCCCCGTCGTGACGGTCGAAACGTTTACGACCGAAGACGAGGCAATTGCGATCGCCAACGACACGATCTACGGGCTCGCGGGCGCCGTCTGGTCGAACGAGGCGGGCCGCGGCGAACGCGTCGCGAAGCAGCTGCGCCACGGCACCATTTGGATCAACGACTTTCACCCCTACCTGCCGCAGGCCGAGTGGGGCGGGTTCAAGCAGTCGGGCTTTGGCCGCGAGCTCGGCCCCACTGGCCTCGCCGAATATCAAGAGATGAAGCACGTTTACCACAACCTCGCTCCGGCCGTCACCGGCTGGTTCCCCGAGCACTAGAAAGGCGCATCAATTGAAGACCACACACTCATTTGACTACGTAATCGTGGGCGGCGGCTCGGCCGGCGCCGCCGTCGCCGCTCGCCTGAGCGAAGACCCGAGCGTCACCGTGGGCCTGCTCGAGGCGGGCGTGCACGACGCCGACGAACAGGTAGTGCTGCAGCTTGACCGCTGGATGGAGCTGCTCGAGTCGGGCTACGACTGGGACTACCCCATCGAGCCGCAAGAAACCGGCAACTCGTTCATGCGCCACTCGCGGGCGAAGGTGCTCGGCGGCTGTTCGTCACACAACTCGTGCATCGCATTTTGGGCGCCGCGCGAAGACCTCGACGAGTGGGCGAACAAGTACGGTGCCACGGGCTGGGAGTCTGACAAGACGTACGCGCTCTACACGAAACTCGAAACGAACGAGGACGACGGCCCGCTGCACGGCAAGACCGGCCCCGTCAACATCATGAACGTGCCTCATGCAGACGAGTGCGGGGTCGCGCTGCTCGATGCGTGTGAGCAGGCGGGGATCCCCCGCGCCCAGTTCAACACCGGCAACACCGTGATCAACGGTGCGAACTTTTTTCAGGTGAACCGGCTGCCGGACGGCACGCGAGGATCGTCATCGGTGTCGTACCTCCACCCGATCCGGAGCCGCGAGAATCTTACGGTCTTGACCGGAGTGCACGTGCGCGAACTCGAGTTCGATGCCGAGAACCGCGTGACGGGCGTGCAGTACGTCGATAACGCGTTTGGACGTGCGAGCCGCATTGCGGCGACGCGCGAGGTGATCGTCTCGGCCGGCGCGATTAACACGCCGCAGCTGCTGATGCTCTCGGGCATCGGGCCGCGCGAACACCTCGAAGAGGTGGGCATCGAGGTGCGGGTCGACAGCCCCGGCGTGGGATCGAACCTGCAAGATCACCCCGAGGGCGTCGTGCAGTGGGAGGCGAAGCGCGAGATGGTGCGCGAGTCGACGCAGTGGTGGGAGATCGGCATCTTTGCGCCGACCGAGGAGGGGCTCGATCGCCCCGACCTGATGATGCACTACGGTTCGGTGCCATTCGACATGCACACGTACCGCGCCGGCTACCCCACCGCCGATGACATGATCTGCCTCACCCCCAATGTGACGCACGCCCGCTCGCGCGGCACGGTGCGGCTGCGATCGATTGACTACCGAGACAAGCCGAAGGTCGACCCGAAGTACTTCTCGGACCCCGAGGGGCACGACCTGCGCGTGATGATCGCCGGCATTCGTAAGGCACGCGAGATCATGGCGCAGCCCGCGATGGCCGAGTGGGCGGGCCGCGAGCTCGCCCCCGGCGCCGCAGCGACCACCGACGAAGAGCTCACCGAGTACATCTACAAGACCCACAACACGGTCTACCACCCGGTGGGCACGGTGCGTATGGGCCCCGTCGATGATGCGATGTCGCCGCTCGACCCGCAGCTGCGCGTGAAGGGCGTGCAGGGTCTGCGCGTCGTCGATGCCTCGGCGATGCCCGAGATCGTCACCGTGAACCCCAACATCACGGTCATGATGATGGGCGAGAAGTGCGCTGAGCTGATTCGCTCGGGCAACTAACGTTCGTTTTGTAGCACCGCGGGGAGCCGAATTTTCTCGGCTCCCCCGGCTGCGCTACGCTAGTGAAGTCGCCTCCGTAGCTCAGTGGATAGAGCAACAGCCTTCTAATCTGTCGGTCGCTGGTTCGAGTCCAGCCGGGGGCACTTATTATTTGATGCGTGAACCTCAGTTGATGAAGACGAAAGGGGCGCTCTTTGGCTCAGCGTTTTTCTTTCTCCTCTACCCGAGAATCTTTGACGCTCGCGCGGCGCGCGCTCCGCTCGTGGACGCGGCGGCAATACCTCGTCGCGGTATCGATCGCGCTCGGGTTCGCAGTGCTTGTGGGAGTGGTCACCGTGCTGATTCCCAACCCGCTATTTGCACGCGAGATCGCGACTGTGTGGTGGAACTACCCGGTGTTGCTCGTCAACTCAGTGGGCGTCGGAATGCTCGCCGCCACCTACGTGTCTCCCAGCGCAACGGGTGCGCGTGATACGACTGAAGCCACTCCCGCAGACCGTCGCACAGCACGATTTGGGCTCGCGGGGAGCCTTCTCACGTGGTTCGCCGTTGGCTGCCCAGTCTGCAACAAGATCGCGCTGCTCGCACTCGGCTACGCCGGTGCCATCACCTGGTTTGCGCCACTGCAGCCCATTCTTGCGCTCGCGGCGGTGTTACTTACCGGCATAGCGCTCGTCTGGCGTTTGAAGGGTCAAGTTGCCTGCTCAGTCACTCTGCCCGCCACTTTCGCGAGGGGGGAAGAACCATACCCCTTAACCGAGATGGAGACCAATCGATGACGTTACGGCCAGCCCCGAAGTCGCTCATGAACGCACGTAAAGGCGAAGTTACGTTTCTGATATTCGGTGCGAGTGTCTTCGCGCTGGGCATTGCTGCTGCCAGCGCGGTCTGTGTTGTCTGCGCCTACCCGGCAATTGTCGCGGTGGGCGGATAGTGCAGCACGCGCATAAACGAAGACGCTGGGCACTGCGACCTTGCCGAGTGACCCCATAACTTGATGACGAGCGGGCATTGGTGAGTGAACCGCCCGCTGACCTGCCTGATCCACATGAGTCAGGTAATGTGGTTCTCGTAACGCCCCGGGACTATTCGAGCTTTTCGGCTCGGACCCCCGGGGCAACAGCCTTTCTCCAGACAGATCTTCGTGATTGCAGGTTTTGGCCCGGCTAGGCTCGACGAATACCGGGGTCGCGCATCACACGTCGATCTATCAGTCACAGTGGGCAGGCGCGCCGCGCATTGATAACCTGGTGGAGTGTCAGAGCGGGCTGAAGCAGTGGATGCGCGGGTCGAGTTACTGAAGCGTATAACCGTGTTGGAGAACCAGCTCTCCCAGGCGAGAAATGAACTTCGACTGCTCGACAGTGTCTCAACACCGAGCAGGAACCTCACATCAGAGACTGAGAACGGCATCCCCTCCCCCGCCCACGTCCACGCCGGATCGAGTCCTGCAGAAAAAATGGCGCTGTTCAGCGCGCGCTTCATTGGGCGAAGCGATGTCTACGCAAACCGGTGGCTCAGCAAGAAAACCGGCAAGTCCGGATGGAGTCCGGCAATTCGCTACGGCAGTGACTACCGCAATCCAAGGCCGTCAGATTACCTTCCGCTCACAGCTTCTGTACTCGAACGCCACCTTCGGCGCGATCCCGATATTGAATGGCACGCAGGTTTGTACCCGCTGCTTGAGAATGACCAGTGCCGCCTGCTCGCCTGTGACTTCGATGACGGTGACTGGCGCCGCGATGCGGCCGCATATGCGGCGGCATGTAAGGAAGCGGGGTTCGACGTACTCGCCGAGATCTCGCGTTCGGGGGAAGGCGCCCACGTGTGGATGTTCTTCGACTCAGCGGTTCCCGCTGCGACAGCACGCGCCGCAGGCGCGCAGCTGTTGCGGCGCGCGATGGCGTCGTGCCCGAGCATGAGTTTCGAAAGCTACGACCGCTTCTTTCCGTCCCAAGACAAACTCCCTACCCAGTCCACCGGACGAGCGCGGTTTGGCAACCTAATCGCGTTGCCTTTGAGCGGCAATTGCCGGGCCCGATCCACCTCTGTATTCGCCGACCCCACAACGTGGGTTCCGTTCAAGGATCAATTCGCTGAGCTTGCAAAAGTTCGGCTCGCTGACGCTGAATCGTTGACCAAAATCATCGGAGCGGGGGCAACTAACCTGCTTGGGCCGGCAGAGAACCTTCCACTCCGGCCCCAGCGTGCGGCAATTCGCGCTGCGGCCAAGGAACACCTTGCCGCACCGGGTGCAGAACAGAATGTTCGACTGCGACTCGACTCGGTCTTGCATGTGCCGACCGCATCGCTGCCGGGCACCGTCATCATCGACCTCAAACATCTGGCTTCTATTCCGAATCCAGAGTTCTACCTCAGACAGGCACAACGTCGCAGCACTTATGGAACACCGCGCTTGGTCACCTGTTTTGAGCATGACGGTGAAGAATTACGGATCCCGCGCGGATTACTTGATGAGACCAGTCTGCGGCTTGAAGATGCCAGCTTCAAAGTCAGTGTCACGAAAACACGTCGCAAACGAACTTCGATCGAAGTCAAATTCAGCGGAACGCTCCACAAAGATCAGCGGGCTGCAGTTAGCGCGATGGACAAACACGAAACCGGTGTACTCGTTGCACCCCCAGGGGCGGGCAAGACCGTGATCGCCTGCGCGCTCATTGCGAAACGACAAAAGCCAACCGCGATCCTCGTCGGCAATCGCGAGCTACTGGCACAGTGGCGCACGCGACTACAGGAGTTTCTATCACTTACTGAAAGCCAAATCGGTCAGCTCGGAGCTGGTCGCCGTAAGCGGCGCGGGGTGGTCGACCTCATCATGTGGCAATCGATCGCCCACCGTGAAGGTGACCCCACCATTTTGAACGAGTACGGGCAGATCATTATTGATGAGTGCCACCGGATCGCGGCGCCTGCGATCGAGGCTGCGCTGCGCCAAGTTGATGCTCCCAGGTGGCTGGGCCTGACTGCCACTCCGTACCGTGCCGACAAAATGGACGGGCTGATCACCATGCAGTGTGGGCCGATACGCCACACCATGATGCAGGAAACCGTAGTAAAGCGAGAGCTCCGAATTCACGACACGCAGTTCGCCACAGATGAGACGGGCAGTGATGGGCCGTCGATACAAGCGATCTACACGGAGCTTGCCCATGACGAAGCGCGGAACACACTCGTGGTAGATAGCGTCCTTGATGCCGCTACTGACGGACGCTGCTCACTAGTTCTCACTAACCGGATCGATCACCTCGACACACTCATGGAGAGCATTCGTCAGCGCTCGAGCACACCCACATTCTCCCTGCATGGCAGGCTTTCACCGGCTGAACGCCGTGAAGTCCGAGACGCCCTCGCCGCACTCGTCGATAGCCGCGAGCCATTCACGCTCGTTGCGATTGACAAGGTTGCGGGCGAAGGGTTGGATCTACCAACGCTTGACACACTGTTTCTCGCTGTGCCGATTTCCTTTAAGGGGAGGGTCATACAGCAGCTCGGGCGAATTACCCGCGGCGTGGCGGCGACGTCGGGAAAGGTTGCGCTTGTGCATGATTTTCGGGACGGTAACGTGCCTCTGTTTGAGGCGATGCACGCCCGACGCCGTAGGGTGATGCTAAAAGATGGATTCACCCCCGCACCCTGAGCCGCAGCAGGAAGCAGCGCTCACCCAAACGTGCATGCGCGCGCGTAGACGGCGCATGAACAAGCTGGTATCTTAGAAGTGCAGCGCAGGTAACCCGCCAGGCATTTTATGCACCGCCGGTGAAGCGTATGACCCCCAGGCTCGCTACGGCGTCCTGGGGGTCGCATCTTTGCAGGAGGATCGTGGACATTCAGCTACACCGTCTTTATGCAGAGAACAGAGCGCCCATAGCGTTCCTCGATGAGTCCTACGAGCTGCGCGAAGGCAAGACTTTCTATATCATCGCATCGGCCATCGTTTACCCGGACGATCTCGACCGCAGTCGAACAGCCCTACTTGAGTTTTATGGTGGCGACACAATGCATGCTTCTCCGATGTACCGTCGGAATGAACTCACTTCCCTCCGCAGTGCCCTATCGCTCGCAGCCAGCCAGCACGATGGTATGGATGTTGTCGTACAGACGGCCGTCGATCTAGATGATGATCATGGGCATAGTGCACGCCGGCGATGCCTTTCATTTATCGCGCCGCTACTTCATAAGGAGGAAGGAACGACGCTTTTCGTGCTTGACTCGCTAGAGACTCCGGCCGCCAACCGTCATGACCGGTTCACGTTCGGCGATCTCCGGCGGGCCGGGACGCTTCACCGTGACGCAACTGAATACCATGCGCGCCCATCAGCTGAGCCGTTGCTCGGCCTACCTGATTTGCTTGCTTGGGCGTACCGTCAACAAATCACTCGCAACGATGCAAGCTGGTTTGCACCGTTGGCGCGCGATACCCGTGTTCACGAGCTCGAAGGCGGCTAATTTTTCATCCCAAGCACGGCTACCTGATCCGGGTCGAGACCCAGGCCCGCGCCACAGCCCCGGTGTCGCGGCTGAGGCCGGTGCCCACGACCATGCCGATCGCGATGGCGAAGATGCCCGCGACCGTTTGCAGCAGGGCGCTGCCTCCCCCGGCCGTGCCCGAAACGGTCTCGGTGAGGCCGATGAACCCCATGGTGCCGGGCACCATCATCCAGTACGCGCAGGTGAGCATTACCGATGGCTGCGGGGCCCGCGGCAGGTGCGAGACCAGGTAGATCGCGGGCACCGAGATCACGGCACCAATGAGCCCCGAGAGCGCCGCACCGAGCAGCATATGGCCGAGCAGCTGGCCCGCGTAGGCCACGCTCAACGCAAACAAGATCCAGATTAGCGAGCCCCTGGGAGCCACTGAGTAGAGGTAGTAGCCGATCGCGACGAGCACGATGCCGAGCCAGGGCGCCCACGCGCCCAGCCGGTCACCGCTTGAGGTGTGCGGGTGCGACATACCCGAAACGACCATGCCCAGGTATAGCCCAAATGCTAGCAGCGCCAGCGAGGCGAAGCCGTACAGCATGCGGCTCGCGCCCGCGATGATCTGGCCGTTTGTCAGCTCGACCGTCGCGATCGTGAGCGTCAGCCCCGGCAGCATACTTGCGATCGCGGGCGTGACCAGGCTGAGCACGCTCTGACTTGCAAGTTCGGGGGCGATAAGCCCAGCAATCGCCGTCGCCGTGAATGCCGCTACGACGGGCAGCACCAGCGCGAGCGTGGGCACGCGTGAACCCTGCAGCACGATGAGTCCCACGAGCAGCCCGAGGGCAGCGTAGACCGGCAGCGCGGGCAGCGTGGGGCTGAGCACGAGCCCAAAGCCGAGCGTCAGCAGCACGTGGCCCGCGAGCGACGCCCAAAACCCAAAGCGCGGCGGCGCCGCACTGATTCGTTTGACGCGCGCCGAGACGTCGGCGGGGTCGAGCTGCGACGCAGCCGCCGTGTGCATGAGTCGCTCGACCGCATCAACCTGATCAAGCCGCAACGGGGCGTGATTGGCGTCAAACACCGATGTCTTGACCGGGTCGCTCGACGGGTCCTCGATCAAAATGAAAGTGGGCAGCACGATGATGCGCAGGTTGAGGCTGCCGTAGGTGCGCGCGAGCGACAACAGAGACCCCGCCACCTCGTTGGTGGGTTGCGAGCCAGCAAGCAGCACGCGCCCGAGGAGCCCGAGCATTCCCACGAGCTCGGTGGAGAGGGCATAAGACAGCGTTGTCTGGTCGTCTTTTTCGAGCACCGACAGAGCGCGTTGCAAACGCGTGCGGCGAAGTTTCACTGTGACCCAAATTTCACTGTGCTGCAGAATTCACGAGCACGTTCAACCCCCCCTGGCTGGCGCCGCTACTTCTTCTTCTTACGAAACCAGGGAAAAATCGAGCCGATCACCACGCCGGCCGCCAGGAGCACTAGGAACCACGCCCACCCGGGAGCCACAAACTGAAAGCTCAGAAAGTGCAGGGTCGCGGTGCCGCGATTCGAGAAGATGAAGATCAGCGCGGCTGCCAGTATGACGAGAGAGACCACCAACTTAGTGATGTTGATGCTTTTCTCTGTCCCGTTGCCGGTGTTGTCGCTTGCACGTCCCATGTGGCTCCCTCGCCATCCAGGTATTCATTGGATTGCCTATCGCGATTGATCCTATAGGAAAGCTACCCGGCGAGGACTCACCCCACAAAACTTGCGCACTGCATCGACAACCGTCAATATAGACACATGTCTATTCAAGCGCCTGTGCGGGTCGCCCCCAAACGAATGTCTACGCTCGACAAGTGGCTCGCCCTGTGGATCGGCATCGCCATGATCGCGGGGCTGCTGCTGGGGCGTTTCGTTCCCGGCCTGTCTGAGCTGCTCACGCGCCTCGAGGTGGGCGGGATCTCGGTACCGATCGCACTGGGTCTACTCGTCATGATGTACCCGGTGCTCGCGAAGGTGCGCTACAGCAAGGTCGCCGCGATCACCGGCGACAAGAAGCTGCTCGTCTCGTCGTTCGTGCTGAACTGGCTACTCGGCCCCGCCCTCATGTTCACGCTCGCCTGGATCTTCTTGGCCGACCTGCCCGAGTACCGCACCGGCGTGATCATCGTGGGGCTCGCCCGCTGCATCGCGATGATCGTGATTTGGAACGATCTCGCCTGCGGTGATGGCGAGGCCACCGCGGTGCTGATCGCCATGAACTCGGTGTTTCAGGTCGTCGCCTTCTCATTTCTGGGCTGGTTCTACCTCACCGTGTTGCCGGGCTGGCTGGGCCTCGATTCGCAGGGGCTCGATGTCTCGGTGTGGCAGATCGCACTCAACGTGCTCGTGTTCTTGGGCGTGCCGCTCATCGCCGGCTTCATGTCACGCTGGCTGGGAGAGAAGCGTCGCGGCCGCGAATGGTACGAGGGCACCTTTCTGCCCCGGATCGGGCCGTGGGCGCTCTACGGTCTGCTGTTCACCATCGTGCTGCTCTTCGCTTTTCAGGGCGAGGCCATCACTAAGAATCCGTTCGACGTGGCCCGTATCGCGGCCCCGCTTCTCGCGTACTTCGGTCTGATGTGGTTCATTGGCATGGCGCTCGGCAAAGCAATCGGGCTGGGCTATGCGCGCACCACGTCGCTTGCGTTCACGGCCGCGGGCAACAACTTTGAGCTCGCAATTGCCGTCGCGATCGGCACCTTTGGGGCGACCTCGGGGCAGGCGCTTGCCGGTGTCGTGGGCCCGCTCATCGAGGTGCCCGTGCTGGTGGGGCTGGTGTATGTCTCACTCTGGCTGGCGAAGACCTGGTTTAAAACCGACCCCTACGCGACCGGAACGAGGGCATCATGACCGCACTCACTGACGTAACCGAGGCCGCTTCAGAGGTGTCTTCGTGCGCTCCCGTCACAGACCACGCCATCGGCACGGAGGCCGCGCAGAGCGTTGCGAGCACGCTGAAGGCGCTCGCCGAGCCCCTCAGGCTGCGCATCCTCTCGGCGATCGCCACCGACCCGCGCGGCGAGTCGTGCGTGTGCGATCTGGCGGCCCTCGCAGACGTCGCCCAGCCCACCATCTCCCACCACCTCAAGGTGCTCAAAACCGCTGGCCTCGTCACTTCGACGAGGCGGGGCACGTGGGTTTGGTACAGATTTGTACCCACTAGTACCGCCGCGGCGACCGCGCTGCTCGGCTCATTTCAGCATTCCCCAAAGGAACCAGCATGACCCTCACCACCCCTTCTGTCTTATTCGTCTGCGTACACAACGCGGGCCGGTCACAAATGGCCGCGGGTTACCTGCGGCACCTCGCGGGCGACCGCATCGAGGTCTTTTCTGCCGGATCAATTCCCGCTGACCACATCAACCCCACCGCGGTCGCCGCGATGCTCGAAGAGGGCATTGATATTACCGCCGAGGCCCCCAAGGTCCTCACCGACGCGGCTGTGCAGGCCGCCGATGCTGTGATTACGATGGGCTGTGGTGACGCCTGTCCGTTCTACCCCGGTAAGCGTTATGAAGACTGGCAGCTCGAAGACCCCGCGGGGCAGAGCATCGAGGCTGTGCGCCCCATCCGTGACGCCATTAAAGCGCGGGTCGAGCGCCTCATTGCAGAGCTGCTGTAGCTAGGACATTCCACTAGACGCACGGCGCCGGGCAACAGAAAAGGGGGTTCAGTGTTCTCATGAACACTGAACCCCCTCATTCTTCGGCAGATGCTACTGCTTACCGAGGATCCCGTCGCCGCCCTCTACGTTCAAGAGCGTGCCGGTGACGTAGCTCGATGCCGCCGAGCACAGCCACACGGCAGCGGCAGCCTGCTCTTCGACACCCGCCATGCGCTTCATCGGAATGCTTGCCGCGACAGCGTCATAGGCCTCGGGTGACGACTGCTTCCAATTCAGCAGCGAAGTGGTGAGCGTCGCACCGGGGCAGAACGCGTTGACGCGAATGCCCTTCGAGGCATACTCGAGGGCCGCGGTCTGCGTGATGCCGTTGACGGCCCACTTCGACGCGTTGTACGGCGACAGGCCGGGAGAGCCCTGCTTACCCGACATCGACGACGTGTTGACGATCGCGCCCGAGCCCTGCTTCTCCATCTGGCGCAGCTCGTGCTTCATAAACTGCATCGTGCCAAACACATTTAGCGAGAAGATGCGCTCCCAGGTGGCGCGCTCCTGCTCGGTGAAGGGAGTCGTGGGCGCCCCAATACCGGCGTTGTTGTGCGCGAAGTCGAGTGCACCCCACTTCTCTACGACGATTGCGACGGCGCGCTCAGCGAGCGTCTCGTCTGAGGCGTCACCCACGAGAATCTCGGCTTCGGCGCCCGCCTCGCGCACGAGGCACGCGGTCTCTTCAAGTCGCTCTGCGCTAATGTCACACAGCAGCACGTTGGCGCCAGCCTGCGCGAAGGCCACGGCGCTGGCGCGGCCGATCCCGTCGCCCGCACCGGTCACGAGGCCCGCTTTGCCTGCGAGTCCAAGGTAATCGTTCATGTTCTCCCTGCTTTCGTTCGAGGTGCCCGCGGGCCTAGTACAGCTTCTGCGTGCCGCCGTCGGCCATGAGTGTCTGCCCGGTCATGTACTGCGACTCCTTCGAGAGCAGAAACGCGATGATCGGGGCAACATCTGACTCCGGATCGCCAAAGCGGCCGAGCGGGGTCGACTTCAGCACCTGCTGGTACTGCTCGGGCGCAGCCTTCGACCACGCCTCAACCCCCGCGGTGAGCGCGAGCGGCGACACCACGTTGACACGAATGCCGTCGGCGGCCCACTCGTTCGCGGCCACACGCGAGAGCCCACGGATGGCCTCTTTCGCGGCGGCGTAGGCGGCCTGCGTCGGCTGGCCGCTCATCGCGGCCCCCGAACCGAAGTTCACGATCGCACCGTTCGCCTTGGCGAGCTCAGCGTGCGCCGCCTTCATGAAGTTGAGCGTCGCTTGGAATCCCGTGTTGAACGAGAGATCCCAGTCGCTCTGCTCCAGCTCGAGCAGCGGCTTTTGGCGTGAAGCGTGTGCGTTGTTGACGAGCCCGGTGAGCTTGCCAAAACGCTCGACAGCCAGCGCGACCGCCTGCTTTGCGGTCTCGGGGTCAGACACATCGCCCGCGAAGAACGCGACCTGCTCGGGCAGCTCGGCTACGAGCGCCTGGCCTGCCTCTTCGTTAATGTCAACTGCTACGACCTGTGCACCACGAGCAACAAGAGCGCGGCTGGTGGCCCCGCCAATTCCCGAGGCACCGCCGGTGACAATGATTACGCCCCCGGCGAGCTGATCCTGCGACATAGATGAGTCCTTTCGTTGACTTATGGCCGGGATTTGTATCCGTCGCCGGCCCTCGGCGGAGTCAAATTTGCGCGACCAAAAGCCGCGTGGCGGTTAGCCCGCGTGCTGCCACGCGCCCTTTGCCACCATACGCTTCTGCGCCGCAAATGCTACGAGCACGATCACGATGTTGATCGCGAGCATCACAATGATTGCGAAGAGTACGGGCTGGTAGGTCTTCGTCGCGTCGTACACGAACCCGTATGCGGGTAGCGCCACGATCGAGGCCAGTGCGAGGCCCGTCGAGGCGGTCGCGTAGATCTGCGCGTAATCACGCTTGCCAAACAGCGAGGTCACCATGGCGGGGGCGATGATGCCAATCGATGCGCTAATGAGCCCGAACAGGGCGACTGCGACGCAGATCACGATTGGGTTGTTCGTCACAATCAGCAGACCGATCGCAATAATGCCGACGATCATCGTGAGCACGGCCGTGAATTTCGAGCTGAGCATGTCGACAAGCGCGCCCAGGATCAGGGAGCCGACGAGCACGCCAAGCATGTAGATACTCATGACCGTGCCGCTGAAGGACTGCTCAAACCCGAGCTGCTCAAGGTGGTTCGGAATGTGCTGCGAGAACGAGGCCACCGAGGTGATGAAGAAGAAGAACAGCGCAAGCATCAAGAACGGTACAGACTTGCGCGCGACGGCAATCTCGATGCCCTCAGCCGAGACCGGCTTGGCCGCCACGGGAGCGCTTGCATCAAACTCAGCCTCGGGTGAGGCTTCGGCACCCAGCGGACGCAGGCCAATCGACTCCGGTGACTTGCGCAACAAGAGCAGGGTGGCAGCCACCACGATGGCCAGCGAGAACCCGCCAAGCACCATGTAGGCAATACGCCAGCCGTACGCACCAATAAGGAACGACGTAACGGGCTGCGCAATCGCACCGATTAGGCCGCCAGCGGCCGAGAGCACGCCCAGCGCGAGGCCGTTGCGTGTCTTAAACCACTGGTTGATGAGCACGGGGCCCACGATGACCGTGATGATCGTGCCGCCCATACTGAGCGGCACCGCGAGGAGGTACCAGCCCCACACCGCACTCATCAGACCGAACAGCATGATCGCGCCGGCCTGCAGTGTGATGGCTCCGAGCACCACCTGGCGCACATCGTACTTGGCGAGCAGCTTGCCGCCGATGGGCAAGAACACCATGGTCACGATCGCCGCCACCGAGAAGTACAGTGTGAACTGCCCCACACCAAACCCGAGGTCCTTCGTCACCGGAGCGATAAACAACCCCGAGGTGTTGTTCAGCGCCCCCTTGCCCAGACCGACGATGATACTAACTGCGACGAGGATCCACCATGCGTAGTGAATCCGCTTCGCGCTCTTGGGTGCGCTCACGGCTCTCCAATATTCTGCGATAAAACGAATAAAGGCCTGTTCGAGAACCGGTTTTTAACGCGTGTAGCGCAAAACTCCGGGCATGAAACAGACCAGTGTAACTCTAAGTAATATTAGCCGATCGGCGGCGCCACATTTCACCAGGGTGTCGCGAAGGTTTCAAGCAGGTTACGCGACGCGGCGGGTGTCCCAGGCTTTGCCGCGCTCACCAAGCAGGTGAACGTGCAGGTGCGGCAGCACCTGCTTCGTTGATTCCTTCAGCTTTTGTTTGACGTTGGCGAGAAACAGTTCTGGTGACATCAGCTTTCGCCGCCGATCAGGCAGCCCGATTGAGACCACCAGATGAATTGAACGACTCTTCAGCACCCTCGCTGCGATAGTTGATTCTGGTCCGCCCTTTTCTCGAGCCGACACAAGCCCAGCAAGTGTATCTAGCGCCTTGAGTGCGATCTTGCCCGGCAACTCTTCAGGTAGCGTCGTCCCTGGGTATGCGTAGTCCTTCACTTCGACGAGGTACGCCCGAAACCCGTCTGTCGCTACGAAGTCACAGCCCGAGAGCTCATCTTTGCCCGCCTTGATGCGCACCTGCTGCAAATTCTCACGATAGTGACGCCACTCGTCATACTGCTCGGCCACCCACCCCGCATCGAAGATGAATTCATAGCGCTGTTCGGTAAGCTTCACGCGTGTCATGTGAGTTCCAAATATCTCACTGACTGAGCGAGCTCTGCATCGAGTGCCGAAATATCACCAATGCCTTCGACGCTGCTATCCGACTCCGCTACTACAAAACCCTGATCGTCGCGCTGGAGGCCAACGAAGACGCTCTCAAGCGCTCGCTGCTCGGTGAGCATCTCAATTTCTCGCAGCAGAAACAAGCTGTGGGTAGCAATAAATACCTGCACGCCGGACTGCGCAAGCTCGACAATAGTTTCTGCGACTTGCTTCAATGTTTTGGGGTTGAGATTGGCCTCTGGCTCATCCCAAAACAGATAGCCACCTTCAAGCAAAGTACCTGACGCCACGAGCCGTGCAATCATGCCAAGCTTGCGAAACCCCTCAGCCACTAGGTGCATCTCAATTTTGCCAAGGCCTGGCTGCGACAGATAAAAGCGGCCGCTCTCTTCAACAACAGCACCGCCCAAGGCCTCCTGAATCGGCGCAAGTACCCGTTGAACGGTCTGCTCCCTGGGGCCGCGCCTTACACCCCGCCCAAGCAACACAGCAGTGTCACGCCACGTTTCGTCGAACTCCATCACGCGCTCGTCATAGAGCGCCGCAAGGCCCGGGTAGATAGACAGCAGCTCACGTGTTGGGATGAACGCGGGGGTCTCACTGAGGTACCGATCTGGCACCTCGGCAGTCTGCACTTCAGTTGCAGAGCGCGTTGAGAACCCGAAGTCAAGCGCCCCTATGTGGTTAAACTGCAGACGAATTTCACTTCGAGTGTGCCCCTGCTGTCGGTTTGTGAGTCGCCCAAGAGAGTCCGGTCTAAATACGCCCCGCAGCTTAGAGGCAAGTGCCCTGTTAAACCTAGCTTTTGTCGGGCGCTCATCTTCCACCTGACTCAACGGCGCCGTTGCTGAATACAACAACTTAATGAGTTGTGACTTTCCAGCCCCGTTCTCGCCGACGATCACGTTGAGGTGGGGTGAAAACGTTACATCGAGTGACGCGAAGGGCCCAAAGTTTGTCACTTGAGCGCGTGCAATCGGATTTACCGCCATCGGGCGCACTCCTCACTAATCATTCCCTAATACGCAAGCCTGCTGTCAGACTATCGCCTGCACTTTCGCTACACACCCACCTATATCAACAAATTGCACTCCCAGGCAGATCGTGCATAATTGCACTTTGTGACCCAGAGTGCAGCGAACCAAAGCCGTGAGGCCAAGATGCGGCGCACCCGCATCGCGATCACCGAGCACGCGCGCAAACTCACCGCCGCCCACGGACTCGCCGGGTTCACCGTTGAAGACGTCTGTGAACCCGCAGGTATCTCGCGGCGCACCTTCTTCAACTATTTTGCGTCGAAGGAAGCCGCCGTCATCGGTACTCCCCCCGACGCGCTTGAGAGCGATGCCATACACCGCTTCATGGCGAACGGCACCGCCGACGGCACGATCAGCCCCACGCTACTCGACGACATCGTCGAGGCGACCATCGAGTCACTGGATGAGGTCTTCGATATCGCTGGCACGATTACCCACGTGCACGAGATCGTCAGGCGGGAGCCCGCGTTTCTCGAGAAATTCATTAGTGAATCAGAAGAACTACACGCCCGGTTTGCCGCGCTGATCGCTGAGCGCGAGGGCCTCCCCCTGAGCGATCCACGCCAGCGGCTCGCAATCCAGCTCGTCGGCGGGCTCTTGCACTCAACAGTGCACGAGTTCTTTCACGCTGGCGGCACCGGCAGCATCGGGCCGGCGCTGCGCGAGGCGCTCGCGCTCAGCCGCGAACTGTTCGCGCAGCCCCCGGCACCGACACCCGCCTAAAGCTGCACGCCACACACCACACCCACCACGCCCCGAAAGGGACCTCTTCTATGCCCGCTTCCGCCCCACGGAGCACCGCGCACACCGCGCACACCGCAGACACCGCAAACACCGCCAGCCCCGCCCCGCTGCTGCTCACCCAGCGCCGCATCTGGATCATCTTCTCGGCGCTCATCGCCGGCATGATGCTCTCGAGCCTCGACCAGACCATCGTGTCAACCGCCATGCCCACGATTGTCGGCCAGCTCGGCGGTGTCGAACACCAGGCGTGGATCACGACTGCCTACCTGCTCGCGACCACCATCGTGATGCCGATCTACGGCAAATTCGGTGACGTGCTCGGCCGTCGCACCCTATTTTTGATCGCGATTGCCACGTTCACGATCGCGTCGGCGGGCGCCGCGCTCGCCCCCGATTTCACCTGGCTCGTAGCGTTTCGCGCGATGCAGGGCCTCGGCGGCGGCGGGCTTATGATCCTGTCACAGGCGATCATCGCCGACATCGTGCCCGCTTCAGAACGCGGCAAGTACATGGGCCCGCTCGGCGCGGTCTTTGGCCTCTCGGCTGTCGCGGGCCCGCTGCTCGGTGGCTTCTTCGTCGACCACATGACCTGGCAGTGGGCGTTCTACATCAACATTCCCGTCGGCATCGCGGCCTTCGCGATCGCCTGGTTCGCGCTGCGCCTGCCCAGCAAGAAGGCCACCAAGAAGATCGACATTGCGGGCGTCGTCACGCTTTCGATCGCCACGACCTGCCTCATCTTCTTCACCGACTTTGGCGGCAACCGCGCCTACGGCTGGGGCGCCCTCGAGACCTGGATGTGGGGTATCGGCCTCATCGCCGCCGCGGCTCTCTTCGTCATCATCGAAGCGCGCGCAGAAAACCCGATCATTCCGCTTGGCCTGTTCAAGAACCCGATCTTCTTGAACGCTACCGCGATCGGGTTCACACTCGGGCTCGGCATGTTCGCGGCGATCGCGTTCGTGCCCACGTTCTTGCAGATGTCGTCGGGCACCTCTGCGGCCGTTTCGGGCCTGCTCATGCTGCCCATGATGGTCGGCATGATGGGCACGTCGATCTGGTCGGGCATCATGATCACGAAGCGGCAGCGCTACCGCGTGTACCCGATCGTCGGCACGCTCGTCACGGCCGCCGCGATGGGGGCCATGACGACGCTCGCAGCAAGCACCCCCATCTGGCTGATCTGCGTCTACCTGTTCGTATTTGGCGCGGGGCTCGGCCTCATCATGCAGGTCGTCGTACTCGTCGTACAAAACGCCGTCGATGCGACCATGGTGGGCACGGCCACGAGCACCAACAATTACTTCCGTGAAGTGGGCGCGTCCTTAGGCGTCGCGATTTTCGGAGCAATGTTCACGACACGTCTCAGCGACAATCTGGGCGCCGTGTTCACGGGAGCGGGCATGGCGAACGCCGAGCAGGCCGTCGCCACGATCGACCCGCAGTCGCTCGCGCAGCTGCCCGCCCGGGTGCAAGACGGCGTGGTCACCGCCTATGCCGACTCGCTCGCGCCCGTGTTCTGGTACCTGATCCCGTTCATTCTGCTCGCGTTCTTGCTTGCCCTCTTCCTCAAGCAGATCCCGCTGTCTGACCAGGCCGGCATGGTCGCGCGCGGCGAGGCGATCGGCGGCGCGGAGGCCGAAGCCCTCGCGGCGGCAGATTCGCTCGGGGAGGCTGAGCCGCTTGCGGCGGCTGAGCCGCTCGCGCCCGCGGCAGCTGCGGGCGCGCAGCTCCCTGCGCAGCAAGGCACCGATCCGGATCGAGAATCACCCACGACCGAAACTCGATAGGATCAGCGGGTGACGACCGCCCCCAAAACAAAGCTTCCGTTCGAGGTGTGGGCGCTCGTAGCAGGCGCGTTCACCGTGGCGCTCGGATACGGGGTGGTCGCGCCCGCGATCCCGCAGTTCGCGCTCGAATTTGGGGTGTCGAACTTTGCGGCGTCGGCGATCGTGAGCGCGTTTGCGGGCATGCGACTCGTGTCAGCGCCGCTTGCGGGCTGGGTCGTGGCCCGGTTTGGTGAGCGGGCCAGCTACACCGCGGGCATCTTGATCGTGGCCGTGTCGACGGGGGCGGCGGCGCTCGCGCAGGACTACACGCAGTTTGTGGTGCTGCGCGGGGCGGGCGGTATCGGCTCGACCATGTTCACGGTCGCGGCGACCGCGCTGCTCGTGAAGCTCAGCCCGCTGAACGCGCGCGGCCGCGTGGCGAGCCTGAACGCGGCCGGATTCTTGCTGGGCGGGCTGCTCGGCCCCGTGTTTGGCGGCATCGTGGCCGGCTTTGGGCTGCGCGCGCCGTTCGTGTTCTACTTCGTGATGCTGCTCATCGCGGCCGCCGTCGTCGCGATCGCGTTGCGCGGGTCGAAAGCGGCGGGCAGCCCCTCCCAGAAGCCGGGCGACGTCGCACCGATGCTGTTCATCGACGCGGTGCGGGTGCCGCAGTACCGGGCGCTGCTCGTGTCGGTGTTCTCGTTTGGCTGGGCCTCGTTTGGCGTGCGCGTGTCGCTCGTGCCAATCTTTGTGGCCGTCGTGTTTAGCGGCGACGCCGCGATGGCGGCCTGGGTGCTCGCGGCGTATGCGGCGGGCAACGCGATCTTGATTTTTCCGTCGGGGAGGTGGACCGACACCGTCGGCCGCAGGCCCCTGCTCATCACCGGCATGATCGTGCTGGCGGTGAGCTACGCGGCGTTTCCAGCCTCACCCAACCTTCTGTTGGCGATGGCTGCGATGTTCGCGGCGGGCGCGGGGTCGGCCCTCGCCAACCCCGCCCAGCAGGCGGTGCTCGCCGATGTGCTCGGCGGCCGCAGCGGCGGCGGGGTCGTCGCCGGGTACTCGATGGCCAGCGACCTGGGCGGCGTACTCGGCCCGCTGATCGCCGGCGCCCTCGTCGATGTCGCCGGCTTTGGGTGGGCGTTTGGTGTCACCGCGATCTTGCTCGCGCTGGCGCTTTGCGGGTGGACGCTCGTGTCAGACATGCACACGCCCGCCCGCCGCGCTGGCACAAAGAATATGCGCGAGTAAATCCGTTTAACGAGCTACCATAAGCGGATTTACTCGCGCATATTTTCGGCGACGCTGCTCGGTCGCGCTGTGGCTAACGCAGCGGCTAGCCCTCGAGGTCGTCCTCGCCGGGCATCCAGCTGAGGCCGGGCTTGCCCCAGCCGTTGCGACGCTCGGCCTTTTGCGCGCCCCGGTTCTCGGGGTGCACGAGCCGGTCGACGTAGAGCAGGCCGTTCAGGTGATCGAACTCGTGTTGCATGATGCGCGCGAACCAGCCGGTCGCCGTGATCTCGAACGGATTGCCGTCGATGTCTTGCGCGCGCAGCAGGGCACGGTTTGACCGGCGCAGGGCGAAGCGCTCACCCGGAAACGACAGGCACCCCTCGACCTCTTCTTCGCCCGGCAGCCCCGGCTCGAGCGGTTCGATCCACAGCTCGGGGTTGATCGCCACGCCGCGAGCGGGAGCCTCGTCTTGATCTTCGTAGATCCACACAAACACGCGCTTGTTCACGCCCACCTGCGGGGCGGCGAGCCCCACGCCGGGTGCGGCCTCGGTGGTTTCGAACATGTCGTCGACGAGGGTGCGCAGCGCGTCATCAAACTCGGTGACAGTTTGGGCGGGGGCGTGCAGCACGGGCTCGCCTGAGATCACAATGGGAAGAACAGCCATGCCCTCAATCTTATGATGCCGACGCGCACTCCCCCTGCACGGCGCCTGGCCTTGCGCTTGGCCTTGCGCTTGGCCCTGCGCCTACGCACGCTGCGCGACGCTTGCCCGATCGCTAGACTGGGGCGGTCACCCCGTGCACTTCGGCGCGGGCATCTCACGGCAAGGAGCGAGAGTGTCGAACACCCCAGCAGAACAAATCGTTTGGATTGACTGCGAAATGACCGGGCTCGACACAGACCGCGACGGTCTGTGCGAAATCGCCGTGATTGTTACTGACTTCGACCTCACCCCGCTCGACGCGGGCTTCGAGGTCGTCATTAATCCGGGGGCTGAGGCGCTCGCGAACATGAACGATTTTGTGCGCGGCATGCACGAAACTTCGGGGCTCTTGCCCCGGATCGAGGCGGGCGTCACCCCGGCCGAGGCTGAAGAGCAGGTGATCGCGTACCTGAAGCGTTTCGTCACGGCGGGCCGCCGGCCGCTCGTAGCGGGCAACACGATTGGCATGGACCGCCGCTTCATCGCGAAGTACATGCCCGCGCTCGAAGAGAAGCTGCACTACCGCAGCATTGACGTGTCGACGATCAAGGAGCTGAGCCGCCGCTGGTACACGGCCGCCTACTTTGGTGCGCCGAAGAAGCGTGGTGGGCACCGGGCGCTCGCCGATATCGCCGAGTCGATCCAAGAGCTCGCATACTTTCGTGACACCGTCATGCTCGCGCAGCCCGGCCCCAACAAGGCAGACTCGGCCAAGGTGTCGGCAGCAGCGAGCGAGCGCTACGCTGCGCTCATCGACGGGCCGGTCACGACCGACGCGGAATAGTCGCTCCCCTGCGGCTGCGCGCGCCCCGTCATTCTGCGCACTCTCCCACCGTCATTCTGCGCGACGAAGGAGTCACTGAATCCACCGTCAACCTGGGTGACCACGACGGTCACGTCGAGTGTCGTCTCGCCGTCAGACACGATCAAAAAGAGACTCCGAGCTAGAAGTTCCTAGCTCGGAGTCTCTTTTTCATCTACTTCAAAAATTCACAAGGACAACAAGGCGCTCCCGACGACTACCACCAGCATGATGATATCCAGCGCCAGAAGAACTGCAAATGGAACCGGTGAGCCAGTAGTCCGAGCCATTGCAATCGAATGATGAACGCCAACTCCAATCAGCACAGGAACAGCCAAGATGACAGTGAGAGGAGCAAGAAGCACCGCGACCACAAACGCAAGCGAAGCAACCGCCAGGACGCTCCCCAGCCCGACGTTCTCTTTGCTGAAAACTTCATCCTGAACTGACATCATTCCTCCTTCCGTTTAACCGATGCCGCAAACGCCAACTTCTCCGAAGTGTGCGCCACCAGGACTGCCGACAACTCGAGCGCAGCCGACGGGAGACTGAACAACAACACCAGCGACGTTGAACTCGAAGTAGTGCGTACCAGCTGCGTAGCCCCAGCCTCCTACGATGCCTTGGCTTGATGATGAGCCGGTGTAATTCCAGCCGACTGCACCGGAATAACCGCCACCATCAAGATACGTTGCCGAGCTCACTCCGCCATTCCAACAAATCTGCCCAGTTGTCCAAAAGTCATATAGAGCCACCCCAATAGCGCTGAGGCCTTGACCGCGTACCGTCTCAGTACCACAAGTAGCGAAAGTAGCCATACCGTCCTCATCTATGACCTCCGTGATACGTGCCTCCACAGGAGTCACCGCATAGATAAACAGCTCGCGTTCGCTCGCGGAAAGTGCCTCCACTGCCGCAGCGGGGTCAGCAGCTTGCTCAACCTTCTCGTACACCTCCCAAGCTGCCGCATCCCTGTCTACAGATCCTAAAGCCATTGCAGGGGATGCAGTAACAGCTAAGCCAAGCATCAACCCTATGGATGCGATTGCACCTGCGAAGATACGAAACCTATTCTTAATGAACACTTCTCCTTTGAATCTCTTGTTACGCTAGCGTCTATCGCTGTCGTATCGGGATCGCAACATCCCTTATAACACCATCTCAGTCACTCACGGAAAACTCAACGGGCGCAGGTCCGAGTACGTAATGAAGATGCGCAAACGGTCGCCAACTTCCGAACGATTTTCGTCATCCTCCCTCATCGTCTTCGCCATTGCGTCGCGCTCCGGTGTCATGACGGCCGGGCGGCCGCCGATGCGACCTTGGGAGCGTGCGTGCTCGACGTTTCGGCGAGTATTCTCACGGCTCAAATCGACGCGGAGCTGCGCGAGCGTCGCCATGATCTTGCGCATAGCTTCGCCCATCGCTGTTGACGAGCCTTTACTCATCCACGGCTCATCGAGGCCGCGCAATTTCCCGTCTCGCGCTGCATGGTCACGGATGACCGAGATCGCGATGCTGTCGGCGTAATGACCCTCGGCGCCGGCATCGTCATCTTCGCTCGGCGCGGGCTTGAACGGCCAGTCACCCTCGGCCTCTGCCAGCCGGTATGCCTCAGCCAGCAACACCGTCAGCTCGGCCTGCAGCGCCCGCATGCGCGCATCAGCCTCCACGACCCGGGAGACAAGGTCGTTCAATCGCCCCCGGTTGGGGCTTTCGGCGCTGAATGGATGTTGCATGATTTCATTACAACAGCGACCACCGACATTGAGACCCCAAAAAATCGGCGTAATTACGCGGCAAAAAGAAACTCATCGAATCTTCTCGGAAACCCACAAAAACGAGACCGATGTTTAGGTTAGCCGTCTACAAAGATCGCGGCTCGACTGAACGAAGAACGTCGCCCTACGCGCGGGCGTACCGCAGCAGCAGGGTTGAGCCCGAGCGCAGCACCCGTGCCAGCTGCATGTCACGCGCAGTGGCAGGGCCTGTGGCGATCCGGCGCGCATCGCCCGCCTCGAGGCTCGGTTCGATCGTGAGGCACAGTTCATCGACCGCGCCCGCGTCGATGAGCGCGCCAAAGAACGTGGGCCCGCCCTCGCACAGAATGCGCGTGAGGCCGCGCGCGCGCAGGGCGGCGGCCGCGCGCGCTCCGTCGACTCGGTCGCCCGCGTCGTTTGCGGCCACGACCACCTCGGCGCGTCCCTCGAAGAGGTGGGCGCGGGCCGCTGAAGCCGCGGTGGTGAGCAGGATCGGAGGCACCGGCGCATCGGTGAAGATAGGAGACTCGGGGTCGAGATCGAGCGAGCGTGACGCGATCGCAAACACCGGGTGGGCGGGTTTGCCGTGTGCCTCGCGCCAGCGCGCCGAAGCTTGGTCGACGCGCATCGCCGTGTAGCCCTCGTCGCGCACGGTGCCGGCGGCGACGAGCACCACGTCGCACACGCGGCGCAGCAGCCCAAAGAGCCGCTTGTCGGCCGCCCCCGAAAGCCCTCCAGAGAGGCCGTCGCGAGTCACCGCGCCATCGATACTCGACACGAAGTTCATGCGCAGACCGGGGTGATCGAGCTCAGCGAGCAGCGCCTCGTCGGTGAGCGCGCGCCTCGTGTCGGGGAAGATGCCGTCGATGACGGGCACCTCGAAGCTTGCTGTCTCGAGGCCGACTTCCTGAGCGTGCTCGCTGTGCGTCATGGTCACTCCTTCGGGCGGCGCTGCACGTGTATGTGCGCGCGTATGTGCCTGTTACACGTTGTGTGTCGGGTGCGTGTTGTGCTCGAGGCGCACAGGCGCCCGCCACCCCAGAATAGCCTCGGTCATGCGCACCGCGTCAACGCTCTCGGAAATGTTGTGCATGCGTACGATGCGCGCGCCGTTCATGATGCACACCGTCATTGCCGCGAGCGAGCCCGAGAGTCGTTCGAGCTTGGGCTTGTCGATCACCTCGCCCACGAAGTCTTTGTTCGAGACGGCCGCCAGCAGCGGCAGCCCGAGCTCTTGCAGCTCGCCGTAGCGGCGCGTGAGTTCAAGCGTGTGCAGCGTGTTTTTGTCGAGGTCGTGGCCGGGGTCGAGAATGAGCCTGTCGCGGGGAATGCCCGCGCGCTCGGCTCGCGCCACCCGCTCGGCGAGAAACGCTTTGACCTCGTCTACGACGTCGTCGAACTTGGCGGCGGGTTTTTCTTCGCGCCACGGGCCGACGCTGTGCGTGAGCACGATGGAAGCGTCAGACCCCGCGATCACGCCGGCCATCTCGGGATCACCGAGCCCGCTCGTGTCGTTGATCACGGCGGCACCGGCGTCGATCGCGGCCCGCGCGACCGCAGCCCGGTTCGTATCGACCGACACGACGATGTCGCTTACGCGCGCTACCGCTTCAACGAAGGGGGCGACGCGGTCGATCTCCTCCTGCGTGGAGACGGCGGGGCCGCGCCCAAACGGCACTCCGCCGACGTCGATCCAGTCGGCGCCCTGCGCGTCGGCTTTGAGCGCTGCTTCGACGGCGCGGTCGAGCGCAAACGTGGCACCCTGATCGTAGAACGAGTCGGGCGTGCGGTTAATGACCGCCATCACGGCGACCTGGCGGTCGAAGTCGAAGCTGCGCTTGCCGATCTGCCGGGCGCTCATGCTCGCGCTCCCGCGAGATCCTGCGCCGTCACGCTGCCGCGCAGTACGCGCGTCTCGGCACGAGTGGCGGGCCCCCCAACGCCTCGCATTGACATGCAGAAGTGCTCGGCTTCAAGGCGCACACCGACACCAGCCGGATCGAGGGTCTCTTCGAGCCAGTCTGCAATCTGCGTGGTCATGCGCTCTTGCAACTGCAGCCCACGCGCAAAGTACTCGACGACGCGCACGAGCGTCGAAAGCCCCACGACCTGCTCGCCCGGCACAAACGCGACGGTTGCGGTGCCGCGAAACGGCAGCAGATGGTGCTCACACATGCCGGTGAACGGCACATCGCGCATCACAATCGGCCCGTCGTACCCGTCGCTGGGAATGAGCGTCGCCGCCGGCGCCTCCCCGCGCGTGAGCAGGTCTGCAAGCGTGTGGGCGACCCGCTCGGGCGTGCGGCCCAGCTCGCCCGACTCAAGGTCGACGCCGAGGGCGGTGAGCAGCTCGCCCGCCGCGCGAGTAGCGGCCGCGAGGTCGGGCTTAGTAGCAGGCGCGTGTGCCTGGTGCGCAGAAGCGACCGCGGCAAGATTGGGCGTCACCGCGGTGTCGGATGTGTGCAAAACCATGCCCTAAACCTATCAGCTATTCTTCTACTTTTTAGAAAAGGTGCCTGTGCGTACTGCGCGCGCTGCTGCATCGTTCTGCCGCACACCCCGTAATGAACTAGAATTTTCACGAAGCCCCGGTGGAGCGCTACCTGCCAGTCTCGACTGACGAGGTATTCTCGCCGGGGCGCAGATCCGCTCCTACCTTCCAACAGCAGCGGTCGCCGCAGCGCGGGCCCGCGCGTGCAACCCCATGTCGATGAGCACCTGCGCGAGCGGCGCCAGGTCTTCCATTTGCAGCAGCGCCTTGATGCCGGCCCCGTGACCAATCCCCGAAGCGTAGATTGCCTCTTCGAGTTCAATCGCAATTGTCGGCGACGCGTTGAAATCCACTGCGGTGTTGGCCATAGCTTCAGCCTGCACGGCGTCGTTTTCAACAATGTGTCGCAGCACCGACTCGGTCACACCCACCGCGTCGACCTCGTCGACACCGGTGCCCGTGAAGAGCGTGTTGATGCGATCGATCACCTCCTGCAGCAGACCGTACTTGGTCTCGCGCGGCGCACCAGAGCCCGCGGCCGTGATCCCTGCCAGCTCACCCGGCGCGCCTGGGCTGAGCGCGAGCGAGGCCGATTCAAGCTTGCGCAACCGGTAGTGGGTGAGCACGATGTCGTCTGAGGTGATCGAGGCAGCCGCGGTTTCTTCGGGTGCGATCACACGGCGGTAGACGCGCAAGAAGATCGCCCACTTCTCGATATCTGTGTCGCCGTAATCGAGAATCTGCGAGAAGAAGTCGTAGGCGCGCACAAACGCATTCACGGTGCCCCGAAACTCCTCGAGGCGCCCCAGTTCGAGGTCGTCTTCGTCGAACTGCGCCGCCTTTAAGCGATCCTTGAACCGCTGCTTCGACGTAGTGATGCGCGAGTAGAGCTGGTTGTGGCTCGTTTTGTTGAGCCACGCGTCGGCGACACCGTCAATGTCGTACTGATCGATAATGCCCATCGACTGCAGTTTGCCCAGCATGTCGTGCACCACGTTTGGGTCAGACTCCGTCTGCAGCACGGCATCTTCGTAGTACGTCTGGAACGCCTCGAGAATATCGGCCGGTTCATTCACAAAGTCGATGACATACGTGTTCTCTTTGCCCGGGATCACCCGGTTGAGGCGCGACAGCGTCTGCACGGCGGTGATGCCAGAGAGCTTCTTGTCGACGTACATGCCCACGAGCAGCGGCTGGTCGAACCCCGTCTGAAACTTGTTCGCGACGATCATCACCTGATACTCGTCACCCCGAAACGCGTCTTCGAGCGCGCGTCCTTTCAGCCCGGGGTTGAGGTTCGCCTCGGTGAACTTCTCGGGCCCCGACTCGGGGTCGTCCACGTCACCCGAAAACGCGACGAGCGCGCCCACCTGCTGTTCAAGCCCGCGTTCTTTCACGTACGCGTCGATCGCGAGCTTGTAGCGCACGGCCTCTTTGCGTGACCCGGTGACCACCATGGCTTTGGCCCGGCCGCCGAGCTCTCGGCGCACATTGGCTCTGAAGTGTTCGACGATCACGGCGACCTTCTGGCTGATGTTGTAGGGGTGCAGTCGCACCCACCGCATCGCCTCAGAGTTCGCCTTCGACACGTCGACCTCTTTGTCGCGCTCCCCCGCCTGCGCGATCGTGAATGCGAGGTCATAGGGCAGGTAGTTTTTGAGCACGTCAAGAATGAAGCCCTCTTCAATCGCCTGCTTCATCGAGTACAGGTCGAACGCGCGGGGCTTTCCGCTCTCGTCTTCACGGCCAAACAGCTCGAGTGTTTTACTCTTGGGCGTAGCGGTGAACGCGAAGAACGAGATCGTGCCGATGCCCACTTTGCGCGCCATGAGATCGGCGAGCACGTCTTCGGCGTCGATGCTCACATCTTGATCCGGATCATTCCCAAGACCCGCAGTGAGGAGCTGCTTGAGGGAGGCTGCGGCTTCGCCCGACTGGGAGGAGTGCGCTTCGTCGGCGATGACGGCGTAGCGTCTACCGCGGAGCCCCTCGTTCGCCTCGATCTCTTTTATCGCGTGCGGAAACGTCTGCAGGGTGACACCGATGATTTGTTTGCGTGCGATGAGCGCTTTGGCGAGTTGTTTCGATTTGGAGTCTTCGCCGCCGCGGGTGATCGGTTCAAACACTCCCGCTGTGGTTTCGAGCTGTTCGACGGCGCGCTGCAGTTGCCCGTCGAGCACCTGCCGGTCACTCACCACGATGACTCCGTCAAACATTTTGTGTTCAACGCCTGAGGTGCCTGCCGGGCCATGCAGGGAAGCGAGACGGTGGGCGGTCCAGGCGATCGAGTCAGTCTTGCCTGAGCCTGCGGAGTGCTGAATCAGGTAGTTGTGCCCCACGCCCTCGCTCAGCACCGCGCGTTCAAGCTTCGTGACGGCGCGCCACTGGTGGTAGCGGGGAAACCGCAGTGAACGGTCGTAGGTTTTCTTGCCATCGATCGGGTCGCGCTTCTCGTCGAAGCGGTAATGCAAGAACCTACCGAGCAAGTCGAGCCAGGCCTCGCGTTCGAGGGTTTCTTGCCAGAAGTAGGCGGTGGGGCTCGTGTCCTCGATCGGGTCGTTACCGGCGCCGTTGTTGTTGCCGCGGTTGAACGGCAAGAAGCGCGTGTTCTTGCCGTCGAGCTTGGTGGTCATGTAGATCAGCTCGTTTGAGACGACGAAGTGCACGAGCGCGCCGCGCCCAAACTCGAGCAGCGGCTCGCCCGCCGGCAGCCGGTCTTTCTCATACTGTTTGAGCCCGGCTTTCGCGTTTTGGGTGAGATCTGTCTTGATCTCGATCGTCGCGGCGGGCAGCCCGTTGACAAACAGCACAAGGTCGATGCGATTGCCATTTTTGGTGGAGTACTCGACCTGGCGCATTACGCGCAGCCGGTTCGCGGCGTAGCGTTCACCCACTTTGGGATCGAGGACGACCGTCGGTTTCGCCTGAAACAGAGAGAACTTCGCGTTCGACTCCCGCACCGGCTTCTTCAGTGCGTTGAGGGTGCCGCCACCGTTGATGGGGTCGGTGGCCTGCACCTTGGTGATGCGGTCAAGCAGCTGTGCTCGTGCCTTCTCGTGCTGCACAGCCGAAGCCCCCGGCTTAAGGATCTTCTCAAGCTCAGTGGGCTGGGTTTCTTCAAGCCACGCGAAGATGTCTGCAGGGAAGAGGGCTCGAGTCTTGTCGTAACCGTCGTCGTTGGGTGAGTACTCCCAGCCGTGGGCGGCTAGGTGTGCGACGATCTCGTCTTCGAACGTGACCTCATGCTGAATGCCCAATTACTCGACCCCTTCGTGAGCGCGTGAACCGTGCTGCCTCACATCGATCTTGCCAGTGACAGCGGCTGAAATGAGCGCGGCGCGGCGCTCCTTCGACAAAGCGATCGCCTCACGCGCATCTGCAATCGTCGCGTCAATCTCTGCAGTCTCACGATCGAGATGGTCGGATATTAGTTCTTGTTCCAACAATTGCGGCCAAGCAACTTCCGTTTTAGAGACTTTGTCCACAGTGAAATGTGGCATCGAGGTGACACTCGCCGCCATCTCGATGTAGCCCACTTCTCTCAAATGAATGAACTGGTATGCAACGAACCGTCCGGAAATCACTCGTCCCGTGGGTCGCAAGCGAATGATGGAGTTCTGAAATCCCCACCCGTCAAAATCTTGATCGACATGTGCAGCGCGGCCAAAGCCACCTACCCCTCCTTCGACGATTATTACGTCGCCTCGTAGAAGTTGAAGTCTTCCAAGTTCGTACGCCGAGAAGTACATCTCTTTCAAGCTCTCGAGCGCCAAAGCTCCTCCAGGCTGCACGTTTGCAGCCCGCAAGTATGGCGCCTTGATCTGAGCGTCACGGGATGGTTTGTCTTGGAGCATCTTTCCAAGACTGATTTCCCCGTAGTGCTTTGCTTGTCCTATCGACCAATTTTCTGGCACTTCACCTAGCCACGGGACGCCGCTGTCTTTCATGGGGGCGGAGGGGTCGAGGCCCTTCGTGACGGCGTGCGAGATCGTCGCGGCGCGGCGCTCGGTCAGCAGTGCGATGAGTTCTTCTTGGTCGGCGATGAACGCGTCGATCTCCGCCGTCTCACGATCCAGAAACGCTGCGATTGCGGTTTGGTCTTCAAGATCAAAATTCACAACTGGTTTAGAAAGTGATTCGGGGACCAACACATAGGGTTGTGCTGCGCCACCTTTCAGCCAAAATTGTTCATCATTAAGGACATACCAAACAAACCGTGGACTCCAACCTTGAGCGATGCCCCACGAGGCCGTATTCGCAACGGTACCCCAGTGCGGCAGTTCAGAAAGGAACACTTTGCCGCATCGAGCGCCCACTGCACTCAGTATGATCCCAGGCCCGCTGGCCGTCGCGTAACTTGCGGGAAACCAAACATCCTGACCAGACGCACTAAAGCCCGGTACCAGGTTATCGCCCGGCACCGACGAAGCTTGACCTTTGATTAGGCCAGAACTGGCTTTGATCCCGCGTAGCATCCATTTCGCAGGGATCGGATGCAGGTTCACGCGCGCACCTGCTCGAGGCGGGCGCGAATGCGACCGAGCACCACATCAAGGTCGCGGTCGATCTCTGCGAGCGGGCGCGGCGGCACGTACTCGTAAAAGTGCCTTGTGAAGGGAATCTCGCAGCCCTCCTTCGTCTTCGCTTCATCCACCCAAGCGTCGGGCGCAAACGGCGTCACCTCGCGCGCGACATACTCGTGAATGTCTTCACCCCACGGCACGTTCTCGGTGTCGCGCAGTGAGGTGTCTGGCTCGGGCCTCCCCTTCGCGTCGAGCACGACCGGCGCATCGGGATCCGGAACAGACAGCGCCGCCACAAACGCCTTGAGCTGCGCCGCAGAGAGGGTGATCTCGGCCGCGGCAAGGTACTGCTTGACCGTCTTTGTGAACGCGGCACGGTCGGTCGTGGGCTCCACAGCAAAACCGACAGCGGCAGCGGCAGGATCGGGGAACGTAAGCTTCAGCTTCGCGATCGCCTTCACCTCGTTCGCCGTGCGCAGCCGCTCGCTCGTGAGCGCCCAGTTGAGCCGCAGCGGGCGCTCGACCGTGATGGTGCGATACCAGAACGCCTCGCGATCGAAAATCTTCGACACCTTCGACTCTTCGAACGCGCCGTAGCTGCGCGCGATCTCAGCGATATCGGCCTCGCCCAGCTCGTTACGCTTCGACCCCAAGCCCTTGCGCATCTTGCGAAACAGCTTCGTGCCGTCGATGAGCTGCACCTTGCCCTTGCGCTCCGCGCTCTTGGCCGAGTCAAGGATCCACACGTAGGTCGCGATGCCCGTGTTGTAGAACATGTCGGTGGGCAGCGCCACGATCGCGTCGAGCAGGTCACGCTCAAGAATCCACTTGCGAATGTTCGACTCGCCCGAGCCCGCCCCGCCCGTAAACAGCGGCGAACCGTTGAGCACGATTGCCGCGCGGCCACCGGCACCGGCCTCGTCTGCTGGGCGCATCTTCGAGATCAAGTGCATGAGAAACAGCATCGAGCCGTCAGAGACACGCGGCAGCCCCGGCCCGAATCGGCCCGCGAACCCGCGACGCTCGTGCTCGTCGATCACGTCTTTCTGTTGCTTCTTCCAGTCCACCCCAAATGGCGGGTTCGACAGGCCGTAGTTGAATGTGCTGCCGTCGTGTCCGTCGCTGAGCAGGGTGTCGCCAAACACGATCGCGTCGACCGACTGCCCCTTCACCGTCATGTCGGCCTTGCAAATCGCATACGACTGCGGGTTGATCTCTTGGCCCGCAAGGGTCAGCGTCGCCGTGCGGTTCATGTTTCTGATGTGGTCTTCTGCGACGCTCAGCATGCCGCCGGTGCCGGCCGTCGGGTCGTAGATCGAACGGGCAATGTGCGGTGTGGTCAGCGCCTCGGCGTCGGGCGACAGCAGCAGGTCGACCATCAGCTCGATCACGTCTCGCGGGGTGAAGTGCTCACCAGCGGTCTCGTTCGACGCCTCAGCAAACTTGCGAATCAGCTCTTCAAAGATGTGGCCCATCTCTTCGTTGGGCACCTTCGCGGGCGACAGGTCGACCTCTGCGAAACGCTGCGTCACCAAGAAGAGGAGCCCGTGCTCTTCGAGCTCGGCGATGCGATCTTCGATCTTGTACTTCACAAAGATGTCGCGCACGTTTTCGCTGAAGCTGTTTACGTACTGCAGAAGGTTGTCGGCGAGGTTCTCGCTATCACCGAGCGTGGACTCGAGATCGAAGCGCGACTCGTTCCAGAACGTGTACTCGTGCCCCGCCTTCTTCTTGAGTAGCGCCGGCCGTACCGGAAGTTGCTGCTCTTTCGCTTCGATGACCGCACTGTAGACCGCCTGTTTGGTGGGCTCGAGCACTGCGTCGAGGCGCCGCAGCACCGTGAACGGCAGAATGATGTCACCGTACTGGTGCGCTTTGAAGCTGCCGCGCAGCAGGTCGGCGATCGACCAGATAAACGCGGCGTGGTTGTTGCTCGTCACAGGGAGTCCTTCTTCTTGCTTCTCGTGCTCGCGCGCTATGTGCGCGTGCCCCTATTGAGTATGCCCGAGACCTGGGACACGGGTGGCCGCAACCTATGCATGCCTGCCCCACCTCGCTCGCAGACCACACCGCCTTCATCAACCACGTGGCGCGGCAGAATAAGCCGTTCGACCGCCTTCGCGGCCCGGTCGCCACCCACCAGTCAGGTTCGCGATAGAGACACTCATCAAACTCATACGATGCGATGAGTGCACAGATCGGTGTGACGATGTGCTCGGGCTCGCAATCGCAAACAAGATGCCCGCGTCGCGAAGTTTTCTCACCGCATGCACCGCGGAGTCGGTGAGCCGCTTGTCACTCGTAACGAGGGTGCCGTCAACGTCTGAGAGTAAGAGTCTGGTCGCGCTGCGGGTTTCGCTCAACGCCGGCACCTCCTTCGCTATGCATTCAACGTATCAACTCCGAGGGTTGTTTTGACCAGCGGGGCGTACACCCTACCCAGTACGGCAGATAACACCACACTCCTCATCGCTTCGGGGCCATAAGATAGCGTCATGAGTTCACCTCAGAAACACGACGATCCGGCGACGCAGCTAGACGACGCGCTCACTTCTTCAGAGCGTTTCGCTCTCGCCCAAGAAACGTTCGGCACTGCCCAAGAAGAGTTTCAAGCGATCATGGATCGCGACTTTCCTGATTTCACCGTCGATGCTTACGCCACCCAGAAGGCGGCGGCTGAAGGCATCTCACGTGAGAACGTGGCAACGAAGATGTGGGCCGAAGCGCAGGCCTTCCCAGCTCGGCTTGATCTCTCGGGTGATGGCAAGCTCGGCTTCGACGACGCGGGGATCGCCGCGAAGCGAGTACTGGCCGGGGCTGGAAAAGCATGGCAGAAGGTCACCGATTTCGACCGAGAAGACCTCGCAAATTCTGCGAACGGCGCACGGGACGCGGTGGCGGGCGCGGGCAAGAAGGTAGCCGGCTTCGACTACCGTGGTGCGACACGCAAGGCGACGGACCGTGTGCGCAGCGCAGCGCGCGTAGGCGACAATGACGTGTTTCGCACGAGCCGCAACACCGTGGCCAAGCTGGGCAAGACCGCGACGGGTATTCAGGGACTCCAGGACCGCCGTGAAACGGTTGAGCTCCAACGCGTTTCTGAGGAGTATGTGGCCGCTGCCGAAGCGTTCACAGAAGAGCACCGCGCTCAGTTGTATACGAATATTGAGCAATTCGGAGCCCTACGTCTCGAGTCCCTGCACGATACACTGGGCCGCTTCTTGCAGATTCTGCGCGATCTGAACCAGCGCAATCGCGTCAACGAGTACGAACTGCTCGATGGGGTGGGCATCGACACGCAGAGCCTCGAGTCAATGGCCAGGGTTGACATGACCGTCTCGCAAACCCTGCGTAACACTGCCGCAACCGGAACGCTCGGCCTAGCCGCCGTGTTCGGCACCCCTGCCCTCGTAACGAGCGCGGTCGGCATGGCGGCCACCGCCTCGACTGGCACCGCCATCTCAACACTGTCGGGCGCAGCCGCATCAAACGCTGTGCTCGCATGGCTCGGCGGCGGCAGCCTGGCCGCGGGCGGTGGCGGAATGGCTGCCGGGGCCGCGGTGCTCACTGGGATCACGGTGGGTGCCACCGCCGGCGTGGTCCTATTGGCCGCTGGAGTGCTCGTCTCCACGCACTACGCCAGAAAACTCACCGAAGCGAAGGAGTACCAGAAGGAAGCAGCGCTCGCTGTCGCGGGGCTAGAAAACGCCTGGTTGGTGATGGGCGGCATCATCGCGCGCGTCGATGAGCTCTCACTGGTGACCACCGAATTGCGTGATCGCATCGCGCCGCTACTTTCCGAGCTGGAGGAGCTTGTGCCTACCTTCGACGCGGCGAACACGAATCATGCGAGCCTGTTCAGCCAGTGCGGAGTGCTCGTGAAGACGATGGTCGAGCTCGCACAGGTGCCCTTGCTTGATGACGACGGGGCACTCACTGACGAAAGCTTGACCATCAGCACGCGCGTGCGCACAGTTTTGAACACGGAGATCTGACGATGAACGAGAACTATAAGCGGGTCTTTGTGGCCCTATACGATCAGTTCGGTGATCAAGGCATCGCTTGGGCTGCACAGAAGGTGGCCGGGCATTTCACGGCCAGCCCCGCCGCTCTAGCTGCCGATTCCGATGCCGACGCGAACCCAGACTCGAGCCCCGACGCCAACGCGCCGCATGACGAAAGCTCCTTCGAGGCCCCCGCCGATGACGCGCGGTATCTCGACGGCGATGCGTTCGTTGCCGACACAGAGCGTTCGGTGCGGGGCATCGCGGCCGATGCAATCAACTCCCCGCAGCAGGTCGCCGACGCGGTCATGCGGCTTGTGATGATCGCGGGCGAGGTGCGCAAGTTCGAGGAGGCTCAGGTCACCAAACGACTCAGCATCGCGGCAGACCGTGACGTCGCGATCGCTCAGCTCAAAGCAGAACACCAGCTCTTACAGGACTACCTTGACCGTTCATTTGATGAGCGCGCCGACAACTTTACAAAACTGTTCGCTGTCGTCGACACTGCACTCGACACAAATAACATGGAGGCTCTGGCACTGGGCCTCGAATCGGTCGTTCGTTTGGCAACCTCGTCGCCGTTTAAAGATCTGAGCAATGTTAAGGAAACAGCCGCGGCGCTGGCAAACCCAGACCACGAGTGGAGCTTCTAGGCTCGTCGCTTGGCGTAAATTTCAGACCGTTACTCAATAACCCCACCCGCAGACCAGGCAGCGACCACCTCCCGCACTTCTGCCACAGTGCGCGCACCGAGCGCCGCCTCGGCCATGCGTTCGCAGTCGTCGCGGCTGTATTGCGCGAGCGACCGCTCCACCGTTCCCAGCGCACGCGGAGTCATCGACAGACTCGTCACCCCGAGCCCCAGCAGCACGGGCGCGAGCAATGCGTCGCCGGCGGCTTCACCGCACACACCCACCGGTTTGCCCGCGCCCTGGCCAGCCGCCCCAATCTGGCCGATGAGCCGCAACACTGCGGGCTGCCACGGGTCGTTGAGGTGGCCGAGCGCGGGAGACAATCTGTCGGCGGCCATCGTGTACTGCGCGAGATCATTCGTGCCGATACTCACAAAGTCGACGACTTCACACAGCTCGCGCGCCATGACCGCCGCCGCGGGCGTCTCAACCATCACCCCTGCGCGCGCAAGCCCAGCGGCACGCGCCCGCTGCACGAACTCTGCCGCTTCTTCGAGCGTCGCGATCATGGGTGCCATCACCCAGACCTCGGCCTGAGCCTGCGCTGCGGCGAGCGCGAGGGCGCGCAGCTGGTCATCGAGCAGGTCTGGCTGCTGCCACGACGTGCGTAGCCCGCGGATCCCCAGCGCCGGGTTGTCTTCGTGGCTAAGCGATGCGAACGGGAGTGGTTTGTCGCTGCCCGAGTCGAGGGTGCGCACGACGACCTTGTTACCAGCGACGCGACCGGCGTCGCGACCGGCGTCGCGACCGGCGTCGCGACCGGCGTCGCGACCGGCGTCGCGACCGGCGACGCGACCGGCGTCGCTACCGGCGTCACTACCGGCGACGCGACCGGCGTCACTACCGTCGACGCTACCGTCGACACTACCGGCGAAAGGGGTGAGCACGCGCAGGTATTCTGCGACCTGTTCGTCTACCGTGGGCGCGGTGTCGCGCTGCAGAAAGCAGAACTCGGTGCGAAACAGCCCGACCCCGTTCGCGTGGGCGCTGGCGGCCTGCTCGGCTTCTGCGCCACCGCCGACGTTTGCGAGAAGTTGCACGGTCTCACCGCTCGCGAGCCTCGCGACGCCAGAGAACTCAGGCGCGGCTCTTGAAGCCCCGAAAGCCCCAGAGGCGGTCTCCTTGAGCCGGGCGAGGCGTTCAGCAGTGGGGTGCAGCTCGATCACCCCGGTGTCGCCGTCGACGAGCACAGTGACACCCTCAGCGATAAGGGTAGCGCCCGCCACGTTAGTGACGGCGGGCAGCCCGAGCGAGCGCGCAATGATCGCGGTGTGTGAGGTGGGGCCGCCCTGTTCGGTGACGAGGGCGACGCAGCCTGAGCCCGCGAGGGCGTGGGCGTCAGCGGGGGCGAGGTCGGTGGCGGCCAGCACATACGGTGACGATTGGGTGGGAAGACGAGTGCCAGGCTGCCCCGTGAGCTGCGCGATGATGCGGTCGCGGGCGTCGTACAGGTCGGTGACGCGCTCCCCGGCGCGGTCGCCCTGTGCGCGCAGCTGCTGCGCGGTCAAAGCGGTCACCTCCCAGATGGCGCGGGCGGCCGTCACGGCGGAGTCGTTGATACGCGCGGTCGCGTCTTGGAGCAACTCTGGGTCTGTGGCGATGAGGCGGGCGGCCTCGAGGATCGCGCGGGCGGGTCCCTCGGCTGCGTCCGCAAGCGTACCGAGGTCTTCGCCCGCCTGCCGAGCGGCGGCGGCGAGCACGCGGGCCTCGCCTGCGCGCTCGTCGGGCGCGATCGGCGTGGCCGAGGGCTCGCGTGTCACTGCCAGAAGCTGCACGACCTGCGCGGCGGCGGCTCCCCCGCTCACACCGCGCCCCTGCAGCGTCCCGTCCTCTGGCGACGCGCTCTCCTCTGGCGACGCGCTCTGCTCTGGCAGTGCCCCCGGCGTCTGCTGACTGACTGGCTGGGGCTGGGGCGCGCGCGTCTGGGGCGCGCGCGTCTGGGGCGCGGCGGCTTCAACCGCCTCCCCAAACCCTTCATCGAATAACCGTTCGAGCGCGGCGAGGGTGGCGGCAGCCTCGCTGCCCGTCGCGGTGAGCTCGATCTCGTCGCCCTGCCGAGCTCCCAGCGTGAGCAGCCGCGTGAGGCTCGCAGCGCCTACCGCTACCCCGCCCGGCAGCTTGCGCAGCGTGACGCGCGCTGCCCGCGACGCCTCCGCGATGAGCGCGGCGGGCCTGGCGTGAATGCCCAACGCGTTACGCACGGTCACTGTCGTGTGCGCGGCGGGGGTGTGATCCGGATCATCACCCGCCCCGAGCGTGAGACCACCCGTTGGCGCGCTGTCGGCTTGCGTGGGCGCCCCAGCTCTCGCGGGCGTCTCGGCTTGCGTGGGTGCTTCGCCCAGCTGCTCCGCTTTAGCGGTGAGCGCGTGCGCCGCTTCGTGCGCGACTTCGTCGAGCGAGGCGCCGCTCGCCGCCGACACCGTCGCGGTCAGGAGCCCCTCGACGAACGGGGCTCCCACGAGCCGGGCCTGGGTGTCACTTACGCGCAGTTCGAGCGCGAGCTCGGCGCTCAGCACGGCGGAGCCCAGGTCCATGAGCACGACGATGCCGGTGCAGCCTGGGTCTTGCGCGAGTGCGTCAATCGCGTCTGCCACGGCCATCGCGTCGGTGCCGAGCACGGGAAGACCGGCCCCGTCTACCCCTGCGCCGGCCGCGACCTTCATGAGTGTGCCGCCCGCGGGCACCATTTGCAGGGCGAGCTCGACCGCCGCGGCGGCCAAGCTGGCGCTGTGTGAGACGACGACGATGCCAATCACGATGCGATGCCAATCACGATGCGTAGCCCATCACTTCGTGCGCCCGGTCACTTTGCACGCTGTGCTGTGGCGGCCGTCGCGGCGGCGAGGGCTTCGAACAGGAGGGCGGTGGAAGCGGCGCCCGGGTCGATGTGACCCGCGCTGCGCTCACCCAGGTAGCTGGCGCGCCCCTTGCGCGCCACCATAGGTGCGGTCGCGTCGCGCCCCGCTTGCGCAGCGGTAGCGGCAGCCTGCGCCGCGGTCCCCGCGCTGTCTCCGCTCCCCGCCGCCGCTTCGAACGCTTCCACGGCCGGCGCCATCGCGTCGACGAGCGTCTTGTCCCCCGGCACGGCCTTGCCGCGCGCCATGATCCCGTCAAGCCCCGCGCGCAGGGCCGCCGCGAGCTCGCTGGCGCTGGGCTCCGCTACGGGGCCCGCCGCGACCGCGGCCCGCAAAAAGAAGGTGCCATACAGTGGGCCGCTCGCACCGCCGATGGAGCTGACGAGGGTCATACCCACCGCTTTGAGCAGCTCGTTCGCCGCTACGGGGCCACCCGCGGCCTCCGCGAGGGCCGCGGCCTTTGCGGCGGCAGCCTCCATGCCGCGGGCCATGTTGCTGCCGTGGTCTGCGTCACCGATGGCCGAGTCGAGTTCGGTCAGCCAGTCACGGTTTGTTTCTACACCGGCACAAAACAGGTCGATCCAGGTGGTGAGCGTGGTGCTGGCCATCACTTACCCCACCGTAGGCCGGGCGTGACCACGGGTGCATCCCACAGCCGCAGCATCTCGTCGTCGGCGGCGAGCACGGTGACCGAACACCCGGCCATATCGAGCGAGGTGATGTAGTTGCCGACGAGATTTCGGGCGACGGTGACCCCCGCCTCCTGTAGCAGCGCGGCCACCTCGGCGTACATGAGATACAACTCAATTTGCGGGGTGGCCCCCATGCCGTTGAGCATCACGATGGCGGGCCCTCGCGCGTCAAGGTCGGCGAGGATCGGTGCGAGCAACTGCTGTGCGATGTCAGCGGCCCCGGCGATCGGCTCACGGTGCCGCCCGGGCTCACCGTGAATACCGATGCCGATCTCCATCTGGTCTTCGGGCAGGTCAAAGGTGGGCTTGCCCGCCGCGGGCACCGTGCAGCTGGTGAGCGCCATGCCCATCGACCGGCCGCGCTCGCTCACCCGCTGTGCGAGCGCCGTAACCTCGGCCAGGCTCTGCCCCTCTTCGGCCGCCGCCCCCACGATCTTCTCGAGCAGCACCGTGAGCCCCACCCCACGCCTGCCAGCCGTAAACAGTGAATCCTGCACCGCCACATCGTCGGCTACCAGGACGCTCGCCACTTCGACCCCCTCGAGCTCGGCGAGCTCTGCCGCCATCTCGAAATTGAGCACGTCACCCGTGTAGTTCTTCACGATGTGCAAGACGCCAGCACCCCGGTCTACGGCAACGGTAGCGGCCTGAATCTTGTCGGGCGTGGGCGACGTGAAAATCTCGCCCGCCACGGCCGCATCAAGCATGCCCTCCCCCACAAAGCCGCCGTGCAGGGGTTCGTGGCCCGAGCCGCCGCCCGAAACGATCGCCACCTTGCCTGCCGCCTTGGCGTCGGTGCGCGTGATCACGCAGGTGTCAAGGTCGACGCTCAGCTCGGGGTGCGCGGCAGCGACCCCCTTCAGCGAGTCGACGAGCACCGTGCCCGGGCCGTTGATGAGTTTCTTCATCGTGCTATCTCCTTTGATTGCGGGGGTACATCTCGAGCGGTTACTTCATGACGGCGAGCACCGAATCAAGGATCGCGGCGAGCCAGTCGAACACGAGCACCGTGCCGCGCGTGGACTCTTGATCCGACAGTAGATCATGGTCCTCGGCCGACTCGAGCCCGATCCGGGCCGCCATCGCCAGCCGCAGCGCCGTGAGCGTGCGCGCCCAGGCGGGCAGGGACTCGGGCGTAATATCGACCGTCACGTCGTGCGCGTCATCGGGCACGCCGGCCCCCAGCCCCAGATCAGCCGTGACGCGCATCGCGTCTTGCAGCTTGCGATTCACGAGCCCTTGCTCGGTGACCCGGCGGTACGCCGAAGCGTCATCGGCGCTCTCGTACGCGTCAGGAAACAGTCGCGCCAGCGCCGGATCCTCGGGCAGCTCCTCGGTACCGCCCACTTCGAGGCTCGCAAACAAAGGATCCGGATCGAGCGCTGTCTTGCTGTGGCCCTGCAGCAGCTGGGTGAGCTGGGTGACGAGCTGATCGAGCATCGCCGCCTCTTCGATCTCGAGCGTGAGGCGCAGGCCACCGCCCGGAAGCGGCGCGATTCTCATGAGGCTCCTCCCTGCTGAACGGTGGCCCACAGGCCGTACTCGTGCATCGCTTCAACGTGCAGCTCCATCGCGGTGCGAGTGCCCTCGGCCACGACAGCGCGGCCCTGGTTGTGCACCTGCAGCATCAACTGTTCAGAGCGCGCCTCGTCGAACCCAAAGTGCCGCCTGAACACGTACGCGACATACGACATGAGGTTCACCGGGTCGTCCCACACCACCGTCTGCCACACGGGCTCGCGCTGGCGCTCTGCCTGATCGGCCAGATGAGCGCCCGGAGACACCCGGCCCGTAGGCGCCGCACTTTCTGCGCGATCGAGCGTGGTCGCTTCTGCCCGCATTATCCCCACCCCAGTTCGTGAATGCGCGCTTCTGTGATGCCATAGAAATGCGCGATTTCGTGCACGAGCGTGATGCGAATCTCGCGCACAAGCTCGTCTCTGTCTGCGCTGTGTGCGATGAGGTTCTCGCGGTACAGCACGATGCGGTCGGGCTGCTCGCCGTACCCATAGACATTGCGTTCGGCGAGCGAGAAGCCGTCATAGATGCCGAGGGTGTCGCTGCCATCTTCTGGTTTGTCTTCGACCATAAAGATGACATTGTCGAGCTGTTGCATCATGTCATCGTGCAGCGAATCGAGGCCGTCGGCGACCATCGATTCGAATTCCTCTGGCGATATCTCGAGCATGTCTTCACACTACACAGAATGCGCTGCCGCGCGGGTGAAGACTTTGTGCGTGCAGCCCCCGCGCAGGCGCGGCGCGCGCGAGGTGCACGCGATTTGGCGAGGCCTGGTCGGCATGAGTTATGCTCTTACATGTTGCCCCAATCGCCCCGGCGAGAAGGAACAGCATGGTGGGCGTAGCTCAGTTGGTAGAGCACCGGCTTGTGGTGCCGGTGGCCGCGGGTTCAAGTCCCGTCGTCCACCCCAGTAATCACCCCCGACTTTCGAGTCGGGGGTGATTTTTTTGTTTGCTGGCATTGTGTTGCTCCCGGCCATCGCAGGATTGACTGCTGCTGGATCGTCAGCTACTCAATGCTCTATCTCTCCAACGAACCCGTGCGTATGTTCAAGGCGTTGGTCGAGGTGATGCGCAGATGTTCAGTTAGAGAACCCTGCGCTCGGGGCACAGCCCGAACTGCAAACCCGCCGCGTCGTCAAGACACGCCTCGCAGCGGACACAGGCCATTCCTCGGAAGATCGTGCTCGGCTGGTCTGGGTCGGGCAGTACCGGTGTCGAGTCGTAGGCGCCAGCAAATTGCGTGACCAGGCGAGGGTGCCTGCGCCCAAGCATGCGGTGAATCTCGGCCGCGGTGCGAGCCGGGTTCTGCTGCACGGATGCGAGCAGATCGATGCCCTCTATGTATGCCTGCTCGCTGAACCGCGATGCCATGAAATAGTCGGGGTTCACCGCGCTCATCCCATACGCCGCGAGATCCACGAGCGTGTCGAGCGGCTTCGACCTCGACACGCTTCGACCACGTCCACCGCAGACCATCCGAACGCGAACCTGCGATCAGCAGCGTTCGGGTGACCGGCGAGGCGAGCGCATTGGCGTCGAAAAAGAGTAGCGGCGCTTCACTCACCGAACAACTCGGCGTCGGTATCGACAGCGGACGCTTCCGCCATGCGACGCATCAGCTCGCGACTGTATCGCTCGTACTCATTCAGCGGGATGCGGTGGTGGGTGCCGACTTTGGTAGCCCGGATATCACCGTCAGCGATCCGACGAAGCACCGTAGACCGAGACATCCCCAACCGCTTGGCAACCTCGGAAGGAGTCAGCAGCTCTACACGGGTGGAGAAGTCAACTACCTCACCGTGCTTCTTCGCCGACTCTAGGAACGCGCGCATGCGCGCCCAGTCGTCATTCGACAGGTGCGCCGGGTTCACTGTCATGCTGTTCATGCCCCCAGCGTACTCCGCATTGAGCACTTACGCATCATCAAGTGTTCACGATGCTAGTCGAACCTCGGAGACTCGAGCAGACCTATGTAACTTTCAGCGCCCACCCGAGGCCACGCGTGGGGCCAAAACTGGTGGTTATGAGCACGCATAACCACCAGCTTTGGCCCCGCAGTGTCTATGCAGTGCGCCTACGCCACCAGATCAGTCCGCCACCGATCGCAGCGAGCACAAGAGCTCCGCCACCCGGTGCGAGCGGGCTGACCGCCTGCCCGGTGTGGGCAAGCGCCTCCCCGCCCTGATTCGCCACTCCAGCGACACCACTCACCGCAGGCTTCTTCGTTTGCTCGTTGCCGTTGCCCTGGCCGGGAGTCGTGCCGTCTGGGTTTCCGTTTGCGTCGTCGCCGTCACTATCACCATCGGGATTTTCTGGTTCAGCGTTTTTAGCCCACACAGAGCCCCAGGGTTCACCGATCGCGACCGATCCACACACGGGAGTATCCGCATCGACGACATCGTCTAGGGCCGGCAAAACGAGCCCTGTGCCTGATGAGTCCGTCACCATGCTGCCCCACCCGGCGAAGGTGTAGCCGTCGCGCAGCAGAAAATCGAGCTCTGCCCGCGTTGCGAGCGTCGCCACGTTTCCGATTGCGCCCGTGGTGCAGCTGGCCAGCGCGAAGGTCGTTTCGCCGAGCAGCACCCCAGTCCCACTCACATCAATAGTGGTGAGGTCACCTGCAAGAAAATCGACAGAGTCGTACAGCTCCCAGCCACTATCGCCATCAACGCCGTTATTGCCGGCAGTTCCATTGGATCCGAGATGGCCCGCGGAGCCATTGAGCCCCGACACACCATGCTCGCCACCCGCGCCGCCGACACCGGCTCCGCCGCCCTGGCCACCCGCACCGCCTGAGCCAGGAAGCCCAGATCCACCCCCAACAAAGGGTGAAGCGTTAAGATCGGGGACATCGTAGGCGAGCATCAAGATGCTGCCCTGGCCGGCGTACCCCGCTCCGCCGTCACCGCCGGCGCCACCATTGCCGCCAGCACCACCTGCGCCACCGTCACCGCCGTGGCCACCAGCGCCCGTGCCGTCGCCGGCGCCACCGTTGCCTGCTGCGGCACCGATGCCGCCCATACCGCCAGCCCCACCGATACCGCCGTCGCCGCCCGTGGCCGTAAATTTGGTCTGGTTCATGTCGGCAATAACAAGCGCACCCTCATTGACGAGCCCGATACCACCAAGCGTGCCGGAGTCGCCGTCGAAGCCTGCGCCACCGCCACCGCCACCGCCACCATCGCCGCCATAGCCGTCGTGCCCGACAGCCGCGTCACCCCCGTTCTCGCCCAGCTCGCCCGGTGCACCATTGGCGGCGTTCACACCCTCGCCGCCGCCGCCAGCAAACACCTGTAATTCCCCGGCCCCCGAAACGCTCAGCACCGCACCGGCCGAGATCACGAATCCAGGCTCACCTGTAGCGAACGTGGTCAGCACGAGTTCGTGCCCGTTGAGGTCTAGCAGCAGCGTGCCCCGCTCGAGCGTCACCTGCTCCAGGGAGAAGGTCGAAGCGTAGACATCTGCGTCAAGCTCCGCTCGCACCATCGCCCCTGATCCGGCATTGGCGGCCTCAATGGCCGCAAACCAACTGGCATCGTCGGTGATTTGCATCGACCCGGGGGCCGCCATCGCGGCAGGCATCGACATCAGCGAGAACGCTAGCCCTGTCACTGCGGCCGCGCCAAACGCGACCGCACCCGTCACTCGCCCACGCCGCTTCTCCCGGCCCGACCTTACTGTAGTGCTCGCGCGTCGCGTGGCCCTCTCTCGATCCAAAAGTCCTCCCAAGCCCGTCTATTTTGGTTCGTACGGCGTCCAGTATATGACCGCGTACACCCACCGCCTTTACCACTGCTAGCGGGCGAGCGCTTCGCGATCACTGCCACGGAGTTGGCGCGCATCCCACGCTTGCAAGCAATCTCGGCCTAAGCGCACAGTTCGGGAACCACGCTCAACGGTGTTGGCAGTGCCGATCTCTTGGCACAAATTCAGGACGGAGCTTATGGACAGACGGACAGTGCCGCCAGCAACTTTAAATTGCGCGCTCTTCGCCAAACCGCCAATTTCGGTTGCGACGTTTCGCGCCCTGTCTGGTTTTGCCGAGCTTCAGTTAGTCTGTTGAGCGTGGCTGAAACAGTTCCGGCGAATTGGTATCCAGATCCGACCAAACGCCATGACCTCCGGTATTGGGATGGGAGCCTGTGGACCGATCATGTTGTCACTCAACATATTCAGGCAGTGGATCCGCTTAGCCCCCGTTTAGACGTAGTGAAGTCAGGTCAGGTTTCCGATCATCACCCCGACGTCACAAACAAGAAGGTGCCGCGTCAGGTTCGCAAAGTCAACGCGGAGACTGACCGCTGGCGAGGCGGCGGCACGATGCTCACGGAGAACGTGCTGGCAATAAACCAGAAGGCCAAACGCTTCGAGCAGCTGGTTGAATATGAGGTGTTTGATCAAAAAGGCCGCGCCCTTGGTGAGATCCGTGAAACCGGCTACAACCACCTCTTGTCAGCCTTCACTATTCATTCGGCTGCAACGCGAAAGCGGGAACTCGAGGTCGTGGATCATGCAGGCGAAGTCTTGTATCGGATCAATCGGCCTGCGAAGGTCTTCAAGCCCAAGGTCGAGCTTCTATTTGCCGACGGCACACACGCAGGCAGTTTCGCAAAGAACGGCCTAATCAGCAGAAAGCTTGCACTTGAGGTCGCCGAAACAACGATCGGCCATATTGAATTTCATGACCCACACAACTTTCGCGCGTCGGTGTTCGACGCTTCAGCACAGGTTGTCGCTTCGATCCATAGAACCTGGGCAGGTCGGCGAGCAGAGAAGAAGACTAGAGCAGATAACTATGTGCTTGAGATCAAGCACCCTACGTTAGAGAATCCCCTCTTGGGCCTCGTACTCACTGCGCCGGTCGCCATAGATCTCCTATTCCAGCAGGGCGAGCCAGATAAAGAAGATGCCAAACGCGAACGCCGAAACCGGCGCTGGTACGGAGCGTAAGCCCCTTCAGCGTACATAGCTGAGCGCTTCAAATACCCAGAACTCGAGCCTTCGCTGAAGCAAACTCAAGGTCTCCCAGAACTCCCTGCCGATGCAACTCGGCGAGCTGTTCAATCTGCTCTGTTTGACTGACTGCCACGGACGGGCCGAGAAGTTTGTCTTTTGCCGCTTGAAACTCATCATCGGTGAGCGCTTGAGTGTAAAGAAGGTTCTGCAGATTCTGTAGCGCCCGAGCGGTATCAGGGTCTGAAATCGCGTTGATCTGAGCGACCGTAGCTGCCTGAGAATCTATGGCACCGGCAGGACCCGAAGCGCGGCGCCCGAACCCCGAGAAGAAGCTCGCGACATTGGCTGCGCGCCGTCGTGCTTTCGCTTCTTTCTTTTCACTCGCAATTCGATTCTCGACTTCAGACGTTGAAGGCCCCCGCCCTCTGCCCATCCAAACTGAAACAACTAGCGCAAGCACGAGCACCAAGCTTGCCCAGAAGACCCCGCTGTAGTCACCCGATTCACCACCGGCCATTATTGAGAGGAAAAGGAACATAAGCACGATGAAGGGCAACAAGTACTGCATGGGCGTCATGGAACAAGGAGCAGCGAACGGCCTACGCGGAGGACGGACATCGCCTGTCCACGTCGAACCGTCGGAATAACGAGTACCGCCTTCCACGCCGGGATCCGGGTACCAGCCTGCTGCTCTCGGTGCGGGGTCATGTGCGCGTGGAAGAACCGCGTCTTTTCGCACAGGCATCGCACCTTTTGCAGCTGGTGAACTCACAGCTGGGCTTTTACCGCTTGTTTGAGTTCCTACGGAAGCCACGTCGGATACCATTCCGATCGCTGCGAGAGCAGCTGCTCGTGCCCCCTCTTTAGCCTTGGTGAACATCGATGAAGACTCTTTTTCCAGGGGCTCAGAGGCAGGCCGTTTCACCTGAATCGGCTGGGCATGAGGCACGAGCGGATCAACCGAACGTGAGCTCCCCGTCACAACATGGTCCGTCCAACGGATCCCATCCCAGAATCGCTGAGCATGACGTCCCGTTGGATCGGGATACCAGCCTTGTGGAGGAGTTGCACTCATAGCTCGAGAATACCAGCGAGCTGTTTGGGCCACAGCGTATCGACAAGGCTTGAACATCGGACTCGCGCTAGGCTTCAGGGAGATCGAGAAGGCCCTCGTAAGGAGACACAATGGGATTGTTGAGTGCAGCGAGCAGTGCCATTGGTGGCACGTTTGGAGATCAGTGGAAAGACTTTTACACGGTTCCCGACGGACTGCACCCAACATCAGCAGTGTTCGCGGCCGTTCAGCAGAGCATGAACAACGGTCGAGGCGCGAATCTGTGGGGGTCTGCCGGAGTGATCTCGAACGGGAGCAAGATTCTTGTTCCAGAAGGATACGCCCTCATCCTCATGGAGGACGGCGGTGTAACCGGGTTTGTAGCACAGCCAGGTGCGTACGAGTGGCGTTCTGATGCTCTCGACTCACAGTCGATATTTGCCGGAAATGGAATCGTTAGCCCGCTCATAAAGCAGTCTTGGGAACGGTTTAAGTTTGGTGGACGACCGCAATCCCAGCAGTTCGCTTTTTTCGTGTCTTTGAAGGAACTCCCCAATAACCGATTCGGTACGCCGATGGAGATCTATTGGGATGATGCTTACCTGAATGCGCAGGTAGGCGGACACACTCGAGGCACCTACACCGTCAGGATTACCGACCCAATCCTTTTTATGCGGAACTGGGTTCCCGCAAAGTACTTGCAACCTGGCATTATCTTCGATTTCACCGACCCGAATAATGACGCCGCCAAGCAACTTTTCAACGAGGTTGTGGGAAGCCTTTCACAGGCTTTTTCTCTGTATGCGAATGACCCGAGTCGCGGGAACCGCATGACGAAGATTCAGCAAGATTCGGCAGGGTTCGCGCTGTCGCTCGCAGAAATTGTTGAGAAGAACTACAACTGGCGTTCAGGTCGCGGACTCGAGATCGTGAGCACTGCCGTGCTGGGGATTGAGTACAACGACCGGACACGCGACCTGCTCGATACAGTGCAGCGCGCGGATGCTTTACTGGGCGCCCGTGGGAACTCCAATATGCAAGCCTCTGTCGCGGCAGGACTTCAAGCTGCGGGAGAAAGCGGAGACGGCGCAAACGGCATGTTCGGTCTTGCGATGGCGACAGGAATGATGGGTGTCGCTGGGCTCCAACAGCAAGTGCCTCCAAGCACGCAAGCGACGACTACAGCCAAAGAAGAACCAAACGTGCCAGAGGATGCCACCCTGTCCTTCACGAAACTTAAAGAACTATTTGATTCAGAACTGATCACCCAATCCGAGTACGAGGCCGCTAAAGCGAAGCTTCTAGGTCTCTAACTACCCTGTATCTAACCGCCTATCGCCTTACCACTGCTAGCGGGCGAGCGCTTCGCGATCACTACCTCGGGGTTTGCGAGCATCGAAACGGTCGAGCAGGTATCCGACCACGATGCTGGCTGCCACCGCCACCAGCACCGTCGCTACACCTGTGAAGCGCGCACCGAGCGGCCCTCCCAACGAAAGCACCAGCCCCACTGCCGTGAACGGCAGCCGATACCCGCCCGCAATCGCCCCGGCAGCCCCGCCGACGCGGCGAGGGTCGATGCCGCCGCCAACGTCGGCGCGAAGGCGCGACCGACCAGGTCGCCCACTGCGAGCAGCGGCACAAACAACCCACCCACACCGCCCGCTGCCACCGTCGCGATCGTCGCCACCGCCCGCAGCGCCGCGACCAAAAGCAGCACCCACAGCGACGCTTCAGCGCCCTCAGCCCACGAAATCGCCCCGCCCCCGGGTCCAAGCGCGGCTCCCGGGCCCGCAATGATCCGGATCAAGATGATGCAGCAAAACAGCGCGAGCCCACCGAGCAGCACCTTGAGTAGCGGCTTCGATGACCAGCGCCGGGCGCGGTAGATCCCGGCTCCCATCACGGCCCCAAAGACCCCACTTCCTGTGCCCACCAACAGCGCAATGAGCAGTGCTTGGCCGGGGCCCTGGGGCCCCGCCAGTGGAGCGATCAACCGAATGAAGTCGAGATGCAGCGAAGCGTTCGCCGCCCAGCCGATAGTGGCCCCGAGCCCCGCAGCGATCGCTCGCAACACCGAGACGGGGGCACTATTGCGCCTGCCGAGCTCGAGCATAAAAACCAGCCCCACGAGCGGCAAACCCATGAGAGCGGCGACACCAGCTGCGCCACCGCTTATCGCTGCGGGGCGCGCAAGGTCTGCCAGTCGTTTGCCCCAGCCACCAAGCGACGCTCCCGCGGCGACCCCCAGGTGCGCGGCAGGCGACTCTGTGCCCATCGGCGCACCAGAACCGACCGTGAAAATGATCGCCAGTGCGCGCAACGGCGCCAACTGCCAGGGAAACCGCTCTTCATGCCCCGCGGCTCGCACCACATCACCCGTCAGGTCTGCCCGCAGCGCATTCGACGGTGCACGGAGCCAAGCCATGAACCCCTGCGGTGCGAGCTCGTGCTCGACCAGCTGCTGTTTTGCGCGGCCCTGCGCAAACAGGTAGAGCAGCAGCGCTGAGACGGTGACTCCCGCAAACGGGGCCGCGAGCGTCACCCAGTTGTCTTGGCGTGACACCAGGTCGAGAAGGAGTTTGATGAGCGAGGTCACGCCCACCACAAACGCGGCGCCGAGCACGCCGCCCACAATGCCGCCGAGCAGCGTGTGGGTGAGACCTCGAATCAGCTTCACACCCGCGTAACGGTCGTTCATCGTGCTAGATTAGCGGCTTTCTCGCGCCACGCCGCCGCACACGTCCGTCTGATGTCGTGCCTCACGGATGAACTGCGTTTGGCACCCGATGATTGCCGCAGGAAGCAATCGATTAGCTGAAGAGCGTGTTGCTTGAATGCGAAAGACGCACACAGCGGCCTCGCCCCTAATCTTGAGAAATCCGCCGCGAACGCCAGCAGTGTCCTCCTCACCGCCCTTCAAGAGCGGTATGTGGTCGCTCGGGCCGTTACAGCGGCAAGGGTCCGCCCTTACCGCTGCTCATCCGGCCGCTCCCACCACCCCGCCCACCGGGCGATTCGTGGCATGACGCCACAATTTACACAGATTATGGGTCGCCGTGATGAGCTTCCATTCCGCCTGTGCAGCCTCAAAACCACGCCGACTCAACTCACCTAGCCCGCGCCCTGCGTAACGAGTTTCCTGAAGAGAAGGGACTCTCCGCGCGCAACATCGATCGAATGCTCGCTTTCTACCGCGAGTACCCTTATCTCGAGATTTCGCCACGGCCTGTGGCGAAAAGTGAAGACGTCCCGGTTACCGCCGAAATTTCGCCGCAGCCTGTGGCGGAAATCCCCACTGAGCTCCTCCTCGCGGTCCCGTGGGGGCACCACGACCTGTTGCGCAGCAAGGTCAAGGATCGCCCCACGCGCGCCTGGTACATGCAAGCTTCCGTCCAGAACGGCTGGAGCAGGGCGGTCCTCTTGGCTCAAATTAGCGAGTGCCAACGCGGAGGGTCGACGTGCAAGATTAGCGGCTTTCTGACGCCACGCCGCCGCTTTGTCACCGGTTACTGACACACTAAGCACATGAGGCATTTTGACGACAGCTCTGAGGTGGCCGAGCTCGCTCGGTTGATTCTTGATGCGCGGGATCGGCCGCTCGTTGTCGTCAGCACGGTCGATGCCTCGGGCAGCTTCGGGTACGACCCCGCGCACGTCGCCCATGAGCTAGACGGTGACGCCGACGTCGTGACTGTGTTAACCGGCCCGCTCACCTACGCGCTCGAATCGATGCTGCCACCCAAAGCCCACGTGTTTAATGGCACCGCTCGCTCGTACCCGCCCTCGTTTGGCACAGACCCCGATTACCGCCGCTCGATTCTGCGGTTTCCTGACCGGCACCCCGTCGACGAGCTCGTTGATGACGCGCTTGCGCAGGTCACAGCGGCGCCTTCCGCCGAACCTTCCCTTCGCCCCGTCTGGGCTCAAGCGATCGTCGAGCGTGTCTCGGGCGCGACAGGCAATGTCGCCCGCCTCGCAGACGGCCGGCAAACACTCATTAACTCCGACAGGCTGCCACCTGCAATCTCGCTTGGCGACGGGCTCGTCGTGGGCGCTCCCGTTTCTGGCTGGCTGCTCGACAAACATCTCTCACCCGAGCCGGCCTCGCCCCAAGACGAGATCGACCGGTTTACCGACGGCTCAATCACCCTCGCACGCGTCGTGAAAGTCACCGAGCGTCGCGCCACGCTCGTGCTGCACCCGCTCCTGGAGCACTTCATTTTGCGCCGCCGCGACGTGGTCAAGGGCGCAGACGACCCGGCCGAAGATGACGACGGCGTGCTCGTGTCAGACGTCGTGCACCTCGGGCAGACGGTACGCACCCGGGTAGTGCGCACCGGGGCCGAGCTGGCATTGACCCTCATCGACGTCGACCACGAGGCCGCACTGGTCACACCGCTGCCCCTGCTGCGCGACGGCACACCGTGGTTGCACGAGGGCGTTGATGCGCCATGCCCCGAAGCATCCGAGCGAGCCACACCACAGGTGATATCTGAAGCTCCGGCTCTGCCCGACGCTGAGCCCGACGCTCCGCGTGCCGCCCGCGTTCAGCAGGAACCGGGCAACATGGCCGAACAAAACCTGCACGCACTAGCGCTAGAGAGCACTGTCAACTCGACAACGCATTCGCCAGCGGCCACTGCGTCAGTCGCTCTGGCCTCGGCGCACGACATGCACGCTGTACGCGATGAGCTCACCTCGCTGCGCGGTGCCTTTGAACGCTTTAGCCGCGAAATGCGGGCGGGCACCGACCACGAGACGATCGACCAGCTCCAAGACGAGGTCAACAGTACCCGCGCAGAACTCAGCCGCGAACGCGAGCGGCGCACCGAGCTCAGCCTGATGGTCTCGCGCCTCACCCAAGAGCTGCGCGAAGCTCGCAGCGCCTCGCCCAGCGAGATCCGGCCGGATCGTGCCTCCCACCGCAGTGACTGGCCCGATGCCGAATCATGGTTGCGCCACGAGATAGTGTGCGCGTGGGTGGCGCGCACGACCGCCTCCGATAAGCACTCGTTTCCCCTCAAACGCTACGAGATCGGCCCGGGCTTCGCGGCCAGTGTTGAACAGCTCGACGAGCGGTCATTCAGCAAAGCCATGCGCGCTGTTGCCGACGTGGTGATGAACCGCGCGGCGCATATCGCGTCGCGCGAGCTGCACCAGCTGCGCACCGGAACAGGCGGCGGCGATCCGTACGTGCGACGCGAAGACGGGTCGACCTGCTGGCGAGTGTCGTTAGAGTCGCACACACCCCAGGCCCGCAGACTGCACTACTGGAAGCTACCGAGCGGCATCATTGAGCTGAGCAAAGTTTCACTGCACGACGATTTTGAACCCTAACCAGGCGCCGACCGCAAGGGGGTGTACGGGGTCGGCCCCTCAGGCTTACCGTCGAGGCATGAATATTCTCTTTGTCATCATCATCATTATCGCCATCGTGCTCGCGGTAGTCGGTGGACTCGTAGAGGCCGTGAACTTCTTGCTCTGGGTGGGCATCGTGCTGCTGATTCTCGCCGTCATCGGTTGGCTTCTGCGCAGCCTGACCGGGCGTAAGAACTAAGGCGTCGCGGCCACCCATCTCAATGATCGCGCAGTAAACGGATTAGGTCGCTCTTCTTGAGTGCCGAGTAGCCCGTGAGCCCAAGCTCTTTAGCTCTGCCGCGCAGTTCGCGCACGGTGCGCTGCTCGTAATCTTCGGCTTCGCCACCGCGACGGCTCACTTCTGAACGGCCCTCAGTCGCTGCCGCATTCGAGATGCGGGCAGCCTTCGACTCTGAGGCGCCCTCTTTGCGAAGCCTGTCATACAGCTCGGGGTCCTTCAGCTGTGGTGTCTGATTCCCGACTTGGCTCACGGTTCGGGGTTTGTGAACCCGGGAAGCTCGTGACCGGGGATTTCTAGTTCCAGGTCGCGGC